>JBEHWK010000273.1:0-2528 GCA_040217795.1 Clostridiaceae bacterium | reverse complement strand
TGCAATTTCTATGAATATACCACTTGTTTCTGCAATAATGCAATCTGTTTCTGACGATAAAATGGCAGTTGCCCTTGCAAAAGAAGGCGGGATTTCTTTTATTTACGGATCTCAGACCATTGAGAATCAGGCAGAAATGGTCAGAAAAGTAAAAAGAGCCAAGGCCGGTTTTGTTTACAGTGATTCCAATATCAGACCAGATCAGACTTTGGCTGACATTCTCGCTTTAAAAGAAAAAACAGGACACACTACAGTTGCTGTTACTGATGATGGCACGGCCAACGGAAAGTTATTGGGAATGATAACAAGCAGGGATTATCGTGTCACTCGTTTAGACAGGAGTACAGTAGTCAGCGAATTTATGACCCCTATTGAAAAACTTATTTACGCAAAAGAGGGCATAAGCCTTAAAGAAGCTAACGATATAATTTGGGATAAAAAACTTAATGCGCTTCCTGTAATTGATGACAATCAAAGGCTGGTTGGATTTGTATTCAGAAAAGACTATGATTTACACAAGGAAAACCCTCTGAGCTTGTTGGATTCCTCAAAAAGTTATGTTGTTGGCGCCGGAATCAATACAAGAGATTATGCTGAGCGTGTTCCTGCATTGGTTGAAGCAGGCGCAGACATTTTATGCATTGACTCTTCCGAAGGTTTTTCAGAATGGCAGAAGATCACTATTGGTTTTATTCGCGAAAAATATGGCGACAGCGTTAAGATTGGTGCCGGTAACATAGTCGACAGAGAGGGCTTCAGATTCCTTGCTGAAGCAGGTGCTGATTTCATTAAGATAGGTATCGGAGGAGGCTCTATCTGTATAACCCGTGAAACAAAAGGTATTGGACGCGGGCAGGCTACATCTGTAATTGAAGTAGCTAAGGCAAGAGATGAATATTTTGCTGAAACAGGCATTTACATACCTATCTGTTCAGATGGGGGGATTGTTCATGACTATCATATTACTTTAGCATTAGCTATGGGTTGTGATTTCTGTATGCTGGGAAGATATTTCTCACGTTTTGATGAAAGTCCTACCAATAAGGTTATGATAAACGGCAGCTATATGAAAGAGTACTGGGGGGAAGGTTCCGCAAGAGCAAGAAACTGGCAAAGATATGATTTAGGCGGAGCCGGCAAGCTTTCTTTTGAAGAAGGTGTTGACTCCTACGTGCCTTATGCAGGAAGCCTGCATGACAATTTAAACATTACCCTGAGCAAGGTTCGTTCTACAATGTGCAACTGCGGTGCACTAACTATTTCGGAATTTCAGCAGAAGGCTAAGCTTACACTGGTTTCTTCTGTAAGTATAGTGGAAGGCGGAGCTCATGACGTTGTTTTAAAGGACAGCACCATAGGCCCTGGTCGATAAAGAAGTACAAAAACCCCTTGATTTTATATCAAGGGGTTTATTTTTATACAAGGAAATATAAGCATCCCTTAGAACATTCAGAAAGAAGATGTTTTATTAGAGGAATAGGTAGTATAATTAAGTTATATACAATATTTTGAAATTCACCCAAATACAATGCAAGGAGGTGTTTGAAATGGAAGAACTTAGAGAGATCATTGCAAGACAGAAATCTATTTTAAATGATCTGGAAGGTCTTTCGAAGCAGTATGATGTAAAGGAACATTTTTCACAAAACAAGACACTGTCAGCAGAAGTGGAGAACTTAAGAAAAGAAATTGTTATACTCACAGAAAAATGTAAAGAGCTCGCTGCGAAAAATGAAGATTTAAACCTCAAGCTTACAGAACAGATTTTAGATGAAAAACTGAATATCCTGAAAATCTCCAAAGAAAAAATGGAGACATATTTCAGGAAAAGCTCTCAATCTGTTCAAAACAGACTTTACTCCATGGAGCAGAACTACACTGATGAGATTAGGAAAATAAAAACTGTTATTGAAGATGAGTTGGGCAAAGAGGATAAAGAGAATTTCAATGAACTAAGGGACACTTATCAGAAAATCAGAACAAAAATAGAAAACAGACGGCAGCAGATTAAGGATGCTGAAAATGTTGTCAATGAAAAAATGACAAATGCCTATAAGGCCATGGAAACTGAGGGCCTAAGCAAAGAGCAGATTGAGGAGCGGGTTAAACAAAATAATTTTGAAATTAAAATCGGTTTGGATTTAATAAACAAGATAGGAATTTTTCTTATTATACTTGGTGCTGCAACTGCTTTGAAATATACCTATTCAAGGTGGTTTGACAACACTGTGAGGGCTGTATTTATATTTATTCTTGGAGCTGCATTCATAGCTGCGGGAGAATGGTTTGCCAGAAAAAAGAAGACAACCTTTGCTTTAGGCCTGAATGGCGGTGGTACTGCTATTCTATATTATGCAGTGTTCAGCAGCTTTTTCTTTCTAAAAGTAATAAACATGAATGCTGCCCTTATAGCCTCTGTTTTTATAACCGCATTGACTGTATTCTTTGCACTTCGCTATAATTCCAGGACTACAGTATCCTTTGCGCTGATAGGAGGATATCTTCCTTTTTTCTCCTATGTCTTTGCA
>JBEHWK010000272.1:0-2540 GCA_040217795.1 Clostridiaceae bacterium | reverse complement strand
TGGGAAAACGAATAAGATTAAGAAAAGAAATGGGAATTGAAGGACGTTTTGTTATAGGACATGTGGGAAGATTCAATATCCAGAAAAATCATAAATTCCTTATTGAGATTTTTTCAGAAATATACAGGAGAAATCCCAATGCTGTCCTTTTGCTGGCAGGCACCGGGGAACTGGAGGAATCAATCAGGAAGCAGGTTTTTGAAAAGGGATTGACGGGTTGTGTCAGATTTCTTGGAATGAGGCCTGATATTCCGGATCTTCTCAATGTTTTCGACATATTCCTGTTTCCCTCGTTATTTGAAGGGCTGCCGGTTACTTTAGTTGAAGGGCAGGCAAACGGGCTAAGGTGCATAGCTTCTGACAGTATTCCGAAAGAAAGTGAAGTGACAGGGCTTGTGGAGTATCATTCCCTGAAGAAACCTCCTGAATACTGGGCTGGTGAAGTGCTGAAACATGAAGGGCACTGCGGGCACGAGGTTATGTATCATGAAATTGTGAAAAAAGGATTTGATATTAAAGAAAATGCCAGATGGCTGGAGGAGTATTATATCAATGAATATGGAAAATATAAAGAATAAAAATGCCCCATTGACTGTTTTCACCCCTGCCTTCAACAGGGCGTATTGTCTGGATAAATGTTATGAAAGCCTGAAACGTCAGACTTGCCATGATTTTATATGGCTGATAGTTGATGACGGTTCCTCAGATAATACCAGGGAGCTGGTTGAAGAGTGGATCAAAGAGGATCTGGTTTCAATAAAATATGTATATCAGATGAATCAGGGAATGCATGGTGCCCACAATACCGCTTATGAAAATTGCCATACTGAACTTAATGTGTGCATTGATTCTGATGATTATATGACCGACGATGCAGTGGAGAAGATTCTGGAATTCTGGAAAAAACATGGACATGAGAAATATTCGGGAATAATAGCTCTTGATATGAGCACAGAAGGCAAAGTCATAGGAAAGGAACTCCCATCAGACAAAAAATCCACGACTCTGGCACAATATTATTCAAAAGGTGGGAAAGGCGACAAGAAGCTGATTTACAGGACTGATGTAATGAAAAAATATCCCCCTTATCCTGTTTTTGAAGGAGAAAAATATGTGGGACTTTCTTATAAGTATATTCTTGCGGATCAGGACTACTCACTGCTGATTATGAATGAGCCTGTTTGCGTGGTTGAATATATGGAGGATGGCTCAAGCATGAACATAATAAACCAGTACAGAAAGAACCCCCGGGGGTTTGCGGAGTTCAGAAAACTGGCCATGAGATATGCTCCCTCCTACAGGGATAAGTTCAGGGAATGCACACATTATGTGGCAAGCAGCCTGATACTCAGAAATACTAAATTTTTAAAGGAATCTCCGTGCAGAATCACAACATTTCTGGCAGTTCCTTTTGGTGCCATATTGTACCTGTTCATAATAAACACAGGGAAAAGCACAGTTTTCAAAGGAAACAGATAAGAAGGCAGCAATGGAAAGAAAAATCAGCATTGTGCCTATAAGATGATTAAAGAAGGGAAATACCTATGAAAAGGAAAATATTAATTTTAATGCCCTCCATGTTTATAGGCGGGGCTGAAAGGAGTCTCATCGGCTTACTGGAAGCTATTGACTACGGCAGCTTTCATGTGGACCTGTTCCTGTACAGGCATCAGGGCGAATTTTTATCCTATATACCTGAAACTGTGAATCTTCTCCCGGAAATAAAAGCCTATACAACCTTTGACAGACCCATAAGGGAACTTTTAACCGAAGGAAGCCTTCATTTCGCCATTGCCAGGATAATGTCCAAGATTGCTTTGAGAATCAGGTGCATAGTTAAAAATGAAAAGGATTCCGGTTATAAATCAATGCAGTATACCAGCAGATATCTGCTGCCGTTGTTGCCTCGAATCCGGGGGGAGTATGACCTTGCAGTGAATTTTATTGGAATGCACCATGTGCTTATAAATAAAGTATCAGCAAAAGTCAAGACAGGGTGGATGCATACTGATTACACCAGGATAGACCCTTTTTTGAAGATGGATGAAAAGATGTGGTCAGGGCTGGATTATGCAGTGAATGTTTCAGAGGAATGTACAAGAGCCTTTCAAAGGGGGCTGCCTCATATATCACATAAATGCATTACAATAGAAAATATAATTTCAGAAAAGTTTGTGCGCAGCCAGGCCCATGAGGATGTTTCGCAGGAAATGCCGGATATGGAAGGTGAACTGAAATTATGTTCCGTAGGGAGATTTTGCGAAGCTAAAAATTTTGACAATGTTCCTGACATATGCAAAAGGATTATTGAGAAAAATCACAAAATCAAATGGTATTTGATCGGTTACGGCACTGACGAGGGTGTCATAAGAGAGAAGATAAAAGAAAACGGCATGGAAGAGAATGTGATAATACTGGGCAAAAAAGTTAATCCATACCCATACATAAACGCATGTGACATATATGTGCAACCCTCAAGATATGAGGGGAAGGCAGTTACAGTCAGGGAGGCCCAGATTCTGTGCAAGCCTGTAATAATC
>JBEHWK010000271.1:0-2579 GCA_040217795.1 Clostridiaceae bacterium | reverse complement strand
TTCTCTTATTCTTCAGCAATATCGAATACTTCAAGGTCTCTCTCTTCAACCTTAAACTTTTTAACGTCAACTATAGCTCTGAATGTATCAAGTGCAGTTACAACTCCGATATTTCTTTCTACAGCTGCTCTTCTAAGATTAAACCCGTCTCTCTTTGAATCATTACCTTTTGTAGGTGTGTTAATAACCAGGTCAACTTCCTTGTTTTTAATCACATCCATTATATTAGGTTCTTCTTCTCCAAGTTTGCGTACTATTTCAGCCTCCATGCCTGCTTCCTTTAACAGTTTTGCAGTGCCTGTGGTGGCAATAAATTCATATCCTAGTCCCTTAAGATTTTCAACAATATCAAGGAACTCTTTCTTATCATGATTCTTTATTGTTGCCAGTATCTTTCCTGTATTCTTCTTAGGATATAAACCAGCTGCCAGCATTCCTTTGTATAATGCATCTTCTAAAGTTTTACCAACACCTAAAACTTCTCCTGTAGATTTCATTTCAGGTCCTAATGATACCTCTACGTTTGGAAGCTTCTGAGTTGAGAACACAGGTACTTTTACTGATATAAGCTCAGGCTCTTTGTATACATCTACTCCATACCCTAAGTTCTTAAGCTTTTCTCCCATCATTACTCTTGTAGCTATATCAACTATAGGAACTTTACTTACCTTTGATATGTAAGGAACCGTTCTTGAAGCTCTCGGATTTACTTCTATTACATAAAGATTGTCTTCGAATTCAATAAACTGAATGTTTATCATCCCTTTTATTCCTATTTCAAGAGCAAGTTTTCTAGTGTATTCTAAAACTTTATCTTTAATTTCCTTGCTCAAGTTTTGACTTGGATACATAGTTATAGAGTCCCCGGAGTGTACCCCTGCTCTTTCAAGGTGTTCCATTATTCCCGGAATCAATATATCTTCTCCATCAGAAATTGCATCTACTTCTATTTCTCTTCCCATCAGGTATTTATCAATCAATATAGGATTCTTTGTATCCTTCTCAAAAGCATTTGTTAAGTAGTATGTCAATTCATCCTCATCATGAGTAATCTCCATACCCTGACCGCCTAATACGTATGAAGGTCTTACCAAAACCGGATAACCCAATTTTTGAGCTTGCTCAACACCTTCCTCAACAGTCCAGACACCTTTTCCTTTAGGTCTGCTTACACCAAGTTTCTCCAGCATAGCATCGAACTTCTCTCTGTCTTCAGCTAAATCTATCTGATCAGCAGTAGTACCTAAAGTAGCAATATTCTTTTCCTTTAAGAAATTAGCAAGCTTAATCGCTGTCTGACCACCAAATTGAAGTATTACTCCATCAGGATTTTCTTTTTCTATTATATTTAATACATCTTCCTCAGTCAGAGGTTCGAAGTAAAGTTTATCAGATATATTAAAATCCGTACTTACAGTTTCAGGGTTATTATTTACTATTATAGTTTCTATTCCTAAATTCTTTAGTGCCAATACACAGTGAACAGATGCATAATCGAACTCTATACCCTGACCTATTCTTATAGGACCTGAGCCTAAAACCATAACCTTTTTATTGTTTGACACCTGAACTTCATCATATTGTTCATAAGTTGAGTAGTAATATGGGGATAACGCTTCAAACTCTCCTCCGCAAGTATCAACCATCTTGTAGCTAGGTTTGATGTTCCATGTGTTTCTTAACTTATATATTTCTTCAGGAGTTGATCCTATAAGATCAGCTATTCCCTTATCTGAGAAACCTTTTTTCTTAAGGCTCTGAAGCCATTCCTTATCAAGTTGTTCAAGCTTGCTTAATTTTAATCTTTGTTCTTCCTGAACAATCCACTTAAACTTTTCTAAAAAGAAGATATCCATTCCTGTTATTCTTGCAACATGTTCTACTCTATAGTCTCTTCTTAACATCTCAGCAAGAGCAAAAATCCGCTCATCATCAGGAGTCATTATTCTCTCTCTTAATTCCTTCAGACTCAATTCTCTGAACTTCTTGTGATCTAAAGAATATTTCCCGATTTCCAAACTTCTGATTCCCTTTAAGAAAGCAGATTCAAAATTAGCTCCGATAGCCATTATTTCTCCTGTAGCCATCATCTTTGTTCCTAATGCTCTGTCTGCTGAGAAGAATTTGTCAAACGGCCATTTTGGTATCTTAACTACAACATAATCCAATGTAGGTTCAAAGCAAGCATAAGTCTTTTTAGTAACAGCATTTTCTATTTCATCTAATCCATATCCTAAAGCTATCTTGGCTGCCATCTTAGCGATTGGATATCCAGTGGCTTTAGAAGCAAGAGCTGATGAACGTGAAACTCTTGGATTTATTTCAATTACTGCATATTCAAAAGAGTTAGGATTCAATGCAAATTGTACGTTACATCCACCCTCTATTCCTACTGCATTTATTATATTTATTGATGCAGTTCTAAGCATCTGATATTCTTTATCAGATAAGGTCTGAGATGGTGCTACAACTATTGAGTCCCCTGTGTGTATACCTACAGGGTCAATGTTTTCCATGTTACATACAGTTATGCAGTTTCCGAAAGAATCTCTCATAACTTCATATTCTACTTCTTTCCA
>JBEHWK010000270.1:0-2584 GCA_040217795.1 Clostridiaceae bacterium | reverse complement strand
CAGCTTTTAGCGACTTCGTTCTAGTTATTGATTGCGATATTGAGGTGCATATATTTAAGTTATATAAGTTCTAAATTATAGGTGTAACTTAAATATGTGCTTTTATTTTAACTCTCAACATCGCAATCAAGCCAACTCATAATAAGAGATAGCAGTGTAATACTACGACCCAGCTATGAAGGTATAAATGGAAAGTGGAAAATTAATTGCACAAGGCAGGATATTTGTATGGAGAATATTATTTTAGTGAAGCCGAAAGAAGAGTTAAATAATGCAGCGATGGAGTACAAGCAGGAGCATCTTGAAAATGAAGAAAAGGTGCTGCATGGAAGTTCTTTGCTTGATCAACTTCCTTATGATGAGTGGCTTGAATTGGTTAAAAATAATTCAAGTGTAAAAACAGTTACATCAGACTGGGTACCTGCTTCCACATTTTTTGCTGTCAGGAAAAGTGATAATAAGATTGTTGGAATGATAGATATCAGACATTGCCTGAATGATTTCCTTAAAAATTATGGGGGGCATATTGGTTATGGAGTTCGCCCGTCAGAAAGATGTAAAGGGTATGCTTCTCAAATGCTTCAGCTGGGGCTGGAATATTGCAAAACAATGGGGCTGGATAAAGTGATGCTTTCCTGTTATGAGGATAATGAGGCTTCAAGAAAAACCATTGTTAAATGCGGCGGCGTGTTAGAAAGAGAGTTCGTATATTCAGACGGAAAAACTGTGCAGGTGTTTTGGATTACAATATGAGTTTTGCAGTAATATTTGTACCTGTAATAACAGCATATTTAATATATTTTGTTTTAAAGTTACTTAACATAAATTTTAATTTAAAGAAATAATATTAATGGTGGTGAAGTTATGTTAATAAATCATTTAGGAAAATCTCCTGTTATTGATAATAGTTCATTTATTGCACCTAATGCTGCAATATGCGGGGATGTCAAAATTGGAAGGAATACACGAATTATGTATGGTGCTGCTATAATTGCTGAAGCTGGAACTATAGAAATAGGCGATAACTGTGTAGTACTAGAAAATGCAGTATTAAGAAGTACAATCAGGCATTCGTTGAAAATTGGAAATGAAGTTTTAATTGGCCCTAATGCTCATGTAGTAGGTTGTACTGTTGAGGATAATGTTTTTATAGCAACAGGTTCTGCGATATTTCATGGTGCAAGACTATGCAAAGGCTCAGAGGTTAGAATAAATGGAATCGTTCATATAAAAACTGTGCTTCCAGAAAACGAGTTTGTTCCAATAGGATGGGTTGCTGTTGGAAATCCAGTTAAAATATTACCATCAGAAAAACACCATGAGATATGGGCAATACAAAAGCCATTAAATTTTACTGAATATGTTTATAATGTAGATAGAGAAACTGATGAAGAAAAAAATATGTCTATGCATAAAATTATGGAAATGATGACAAGTGTTTTAGAAACACATAAAGACGATAAGATAATTTGAAAATATTATTTTAATTTAAATATTATAATTTACAATCCTCTTAAATTATCAACTGTCATAATTTAATATATGAGAATATTAGTGAAAATCGTGAAACAAAGATTGGATATTATAACAGAAATGTAATACTAGGAACTACTGTGATGAAATTGCAAGTTGAAAATATTACTGGTAAAGTTCGCATGAAAAAGAATGATAAGTGATTATACTTGATTTGGCATCATATGGTGATGAAATAATTGCTGCAAGATGGGGGGATATGAATGGATTTTGTATTGGAACATGAGGATTTGTCAAATTATTTATTATCAAGTAAATATGTTGATTTTCATAAGAAAATTATACAGGATAAGGCTAAAGAATTGTTCTGTGATGATCTGGATGAAATTCAAAAGATTAAAATTGCTTTTGAATATGTTAGAGATGAGATTCATCATTCCTGGGATATTCAAAGCGACAGAGTAACAAGAACGGCGTCAGAAGTGTTAATTTATAAGGAAGGAATGTGTTATGCAAAGTCAATGCTGCTGGCTGCATTATTGAGATGTCAAGGCATTCCAACAGGTTTTTGTTATCAAAGATTAACATTGGGGGATACACCTGACACCGGATACTGTATACATGCTTTAAATGCGGGTTTCCTTTCGGCTAAAAGCAAATGGATTAGAATTGACGCACGTGGAAATACAAACCGGAAGAATGCTCAATTCTTTATAGATAAAGAACAACTTGCATTTCCAGTTCGTGAAGAATATGATGAAATTGATTATTTAACTATATTTGCTAACCCTGTCAAAATCACAACGGATACACTGGAAAGTAATACTGATTGTATTGAAATGATTAAATACAAGTTGCCTGCATCATTGTAGTTTTATTTTCCCTACATGATTAATTAATGATTTCTTCAGTTGTGATTTAATTTTAATCATAAGGAGTTAATTCTGAAATGGATTTAGTAATTATTATTTGTAAGCGATGGAACAAATGACGTCATGTAAATAAACCTCCCATTTGGTATACTTTGATAAAGTAATCGGATGGGAGGTTTTATCATGAGATCCACAAATGAAAATCTGCTTCTTTGGGAAGATAGAATTAATGAAAGAAT
>JBEHWK010000269.1:0-2586 GCA_040217795.1 Clostridiaceae bacterium | reverse complement strand
GTTTTTAGTCAAATATCTTATATGTTTCCTAAACGTATTCATGCAGTAACTTCACAAGGGCTTGTACTGAAAATTATCTTGTTTATTTTTGTTTTCACTATTAATGAAAAATATTTATAAGTAGCAACTTAGATTAATTAGCAACTTTGTAGCACCAAATTTTCGCAAAAGAAAAGTACCAGTTTAAGGAAAGAAAAAAGCCTTCATATTTAAGGTGACTAAACCAAAGGATATGAAAGCTAAAGACAAACACCTAAAGAAGGTATTTATGTGGTACAAAGTAAAGGAATTATTTTCAAACGGGCTAAATAAGTCACAAATAGCACGGGAAATGGGTTTGCATCGAAAGACAATTCGCAAATATTTAAGCATGTCGGAAGAAGAATTTCATCAATGGATAGAGCATTCAAAAAATTTACCGAAGAAATTGCAAGCATATTATGATTATGTTCGAGAATTACTGGAGTCTTATCCATATTTATCAGCGGCGCAGGTAGAAGACCGATTAAAAGAAAACTTCAGTAATATGCCTGAAGTTCATAGCAAGACTGTTTATAATTTTGTTGAGAGTATCCGCAAAAAACATCAGATAAAAAAGCAAGCAGATAGGCTTCCCCGACAGTATGAGAAACTACCGGAACCAGATTATGGCCAATATGCCCAGGCAGATTTTGGGGAGTATCATATGCTGACCGTTGGGCCAACAAGGAAGAAAGTTTATTTTTTTGCCATGGTACTATGCCGTTCAAGGCAAAAATTTATTTGGTTCCAGACAGAGCCATTTACTTCGGCAAGAGCGGTAAGTGCTCATGAGAAAGCCTTTCAGTATTTTCAGGGTCAGCCACACAAAGTAATCTATGACCAGGATAGGGTATTTATCGTTGATGAGAACTTAGGGGACATTTTACTGACACAAGAGTTTAACAGCTATTGCCAGCAGATGGATTTTGTGCCAATCTTTTGCCGTAAGTCAGATCCGGAAAGCAAAGGCAAAATTGAGAATGTCATCAAATATGTAAAATACAATTTTTTACGAGGTCGCTTGTATAGCGGGGAAGATGAATTAAACAAGGCAGCTGTTTTGTGGCTTGAAAGGACTGCCAATGGGAAAGAACACGCTGGAATAAAAAAGATACCCAAACAAGAATGGTTATCAGAACAAAACTATTTAAAACCACTTAGGCCATCCCCGATAAAAATAACACAGGAGGAATTACCTCGATATAAAGTAAGAAAAGACAATACCATCAACTATATAAGTAATTTTTACACATTACCCAAGGGTACATATACAGGACCTGACACATGGGTGCTTGTAAGAGAGGCAGAAGAAAAAGTACGCATTTATGATACCAATAATAATTTACTTACCATCCATCCATTATGTTACCAAAGAGGCCTGACCATACGCAACTCTGATCATAAAAGAGACAAAAGTCAAAGTCTTTCACAGTTAAGAGAAAGCATATTGCAAATGTTCCCGGATAAAAGCAAAGGCAGCGAATTTATTGATCGGATTGAGAAAGAGAAACCCCGATACTTACGTGACAATTTGCTGGTATTAAAGAAACACCTCCCCGTGAATGACCCCAGGCATATAATGCAAGCATTGAATTTTTGCCTTGAAACAAATGTCTATAACTCATCGCGAATGGTTGAGTTTATAAAACATTTTAAACAGGAGGGAGAAAAGTCTGCAAAGCCATTACCGGTTATCCCGGATATTGTTATTAATAATTGTCTTGATCCGGAACGATTTACCCCGGAAACAAGCAAAATAGGCATTTACGAAAGCATTTTATAGTTATGGAAAAGATAAAACAAATCAAGCAATATGCAGACCATTTACGGTTAACGCTATTACGGAACCAAGCTGAGAAGTTTATACATAAGGCACAAATAGATAAACCTTCATATATGGATTATACCTGTGATCTGCTGGAACAGGAAGTTGTTCGCCGGCAGGCGACAGACACCGAACGCCGAATGAAACTGGCGCGTTTACCAAGAAATCATAATCTGGATCAATACGATTATAATTTTGCTAAAGGGATAAATAAACGACAGTTAGACGAACTTCGGGAATTGTTATGGCTTGAGCAGGCATATAATCTGGTATTAATGGGTCCAAGCGGAACAGGTAAAACTTACATTGCAGCCGGTCTGGTTCATGATGCAGTAAAAAAAGGATACAGGGCCTATTTTACAAGCATGGAAGACTTGGTAAATGTTTTAAAGATGAAAGAAATGACATCTACAGCTTTAAATGCTTACAACAGATTTATAAGAGCTCACTTGATTGCTATTGACGATATAATGCTATTTCCGGTGAAAAAGTATGAGGCAATGACTTTTTTCAACCTGATCAACCATCTGCATGAGCAATGCTCAATTATTATAACAACGAACAAATCACCAAAGCAATGGGCAGAAACATTAGAAGACGAAGTACTTGCAACCGCATTATTAGATAGGCTGCTTTATCATTGTGAAGTAGTAAAATTGGATGGCAATAGCTATCGAATGGAAAATCGAAAAGAAATTTTAAAAAAATAACCCAAAGAAGTCTTGTACGCCTCTTGTGGC
>JBEHWK010000268.1:0-2595 GCA_040217795.1 Clostridiaceae bacterium | reverse complement strand
GCTCTTTAATTTTAAATGCAAGTTCCATATAATCAGGATAAAGATGCTCCATATCTGAGAAATCCAAAAAGCTTTCATCCACAGAAAATCTTTGAACATTGGGTGTGTATTCATTCAATATTTCATTCATGGCATTGCTGCACTCCATATACAGCCGGTATCTTGGAGGCACTACTATCAGTCCCGGGCATTTTTCTCTTGCTGACATCAGGGCCTCTCCTGTTTTAATGTTATATTTCTTTGCCGGTGTTGATTTTGCCAGAACTATTCCATGCCTGCTCTCTTCGCTTCCACCCACAACCGATGGAATTTCCCTTAAATCTGTTTTTTCACCGTGCTGGAGTCTATAAGTGGCTTCCCAGGATAAATAAGCTGAATTAACATCAATATGAAATATTAGTCTATTCTTATTTTTCATTTCATACATCCCTTTTCTCATTTTATATCATCATTATATAGGAACGTATGTTCTGTGTAAACTATTATTTTTTTGCTAGGAATGTGTAAGACTAACTTCCATAGAGCTATAGAAATCAGTCTTACACTGCTTTTATATATTTCAGTTCTTTGTCCGGGAGAAATAGATCCAAACAAATTGTTCATTCACAAATATAGTTAATTGAGCAAGAAAAGACCCCAAAGGAATGCCCGGGATTGGGTGGACAAGTCTTGCTGCGAAATCTTATATGGACATGTCTTTTTAATGCATGTACATGCAAGATTTCTGCAGGGAGCTTGTCCGCCCTCCCGCACTCTGTCGGGTACCCAAAGAAAGGACTTGCAAAAATCGTGTAGTTCTTAGTTTGCAGAAGGCTCGAAGGAAACCGAGAGACTTATGCAAGCTTAGAAATACTAGGGAGGTGCCTGTCCTTTTTTGGGTGACAGTATAAGTGCCAGTAAATGAAATAAGAGAACAATTAATAGGTATATGATATCCAGAAAGATTATTAATTACTGACAATAATATAAAATTGCCTTATATCCAAAATATTATTTGAATATAAAGATAGCAATTTAGCATTTAGCGGAATTTTTATAAAAAAAGAAAAGAACCAATACAGATTGGTTCTCATTAGTTTACTTTGTACAAGCTTATTTTTGCTGCTCCACAGGAATGCCACAGATATAAATATATGCTAGTCTAAAGCTTCCTTTCGAGCGTAGTGAGACTATAATAAGACCCAGGAGAAATGCTGCCTGGGGTTGGGGCGGAGCAGCCCAATAAATTAAAAAGTCTATGGCCAAGCTTTAATTCTGAGATTCGAAGATTTAAAGCTTGTCCATAGCTACTACTTAATTCCATTTTTAGTAGGTTTGATTTCCAACTAAAAATTCCTTAAAATCCACTACAGATTATCCTCCTAAAAAATATTATTCATTGAACAAGAATAATATTTAATAAATCATTATTTATTTTTCTTACTGCTTGACCATATTAATTCCAAATTATCTTTTAAAAAAGCACCTAAATATATTGTCCTTCCCACGTTATCACAAAACTCAACCTCAACATATTTTTCATCAAAAACTTCCAATATAGTTCCTTGTCGTCCTTTTACCAGTCCATATTCAGGAAGATCATCTTTTAGCGCTATAGCATCATATAATTCCATTTTCACCAGCCTCAATAAAAATCTTAGATAATTCGTTTTATAAGAAGATTACGTAACTACCTATTATCTAACAAATACCATCTCAACTCTTTTAAATCTATAAAATTTAAATGTTCAGGATTATACCCATATTTATATACTTGGTGGTTATCCTTATCAAAGGCAATTGCATTAATATTACTGTTTATTACTTTGTCCCATGTAAATATAACTGTTTCATTTAAACTAATGTTTTTTCGTTGTCTTTCTGAATCTAACCCCGCCTCGATAAACTTAATATTGGGGTCATTTGTTTGAACTGCAAAAACAGTAATTTGTTTATTCTTTTTATTATCAATACTTACCCATCCAACAGTTTTAACCTTATCATCTTTTATGATGTCGTCAAAAAAGTATGTAACTGATGGACAACTCCACATTAATCCTCTTTTTTCTGCCACAGCAGTTTTTAATCCATCCTGTGTTTCAAGTAGATATACTTTAACCCAATCCCTATCAATTTCACCGAATATTTTAATATCACCTTTAATAAATGATGATGATTTGATTGCCTGAATTGGTGTAAATCTATATCCATCTACTAAATTAAATAGAATAATTAATAAAGGAATTAGTAACAATCCAATTATTATTTTAATATTTAATTTTCTTATCATCGTATCCTCCTTTTAATATAAATACAAATTCGTAATCTTCTACAATTTCATCTTAATTACATTATATAAAAAAACAGACTCCTTTGTATATCAATCTACCACTACCTTTTTGGCAAATCAAAAAAGCACTAAGAATCATCTTAATGCCTTTTCGGGATCACTACAAAACGGGGGATAAAAAAATTTCAGGAGTTTATGAAACTTTTTCTTTTGCCTGACTTTATAGGGTTTCTTAGAGAAAACTTAATTTATGCATGTTGATTTCTTCGAGAATTGAAAGAAGAAGCGGCATGCATAAATTAATATTTGAACTTGAAACCCTTTAT
>JBEHWK010000267.1:0-2634 GCA_040217795.1 Clostridiaceae bacterium | reverse complement strand
TATCAATATTAAATTCAGTTTATTTCAAGAAGAGGATGTTAGTATGGCAACAATAAAAGACGTAGCTGCAGTTGCAGGAGTTACAGTGACAACAGTATCAAGGGTATTGAATAACCGGGGATATATAAGTGATAAAACCAGGAAAAAAGTTTATAATGCTATGGCAGAACTGGATTATCAGCCTAATGAGGTAGCAAGGTCTTTGATACGGAAAAAATCAAATTTGATAGGACTCATTGTTCCTGATGTGGCTCACCCATTTTTCAGTGAACTGACAAGTCATATTGAATATTTTGCATATAAGGCAGGTTACAAGATACTGCTATGTGATTCATACCAGGAAAGTGATAAAGAAAAAGACTATATAACAATGTTAAGGAGCAATCAGGTTGACGGTATAATAATGGCCAGTCACACATTGGAAGTGGATGAATACCTTAATCTCAATCTCCCTGTAGTTGCTGTTGACAGAACTTTTTCAGAAACCATACCTTATATAACATCAGATAATTATGCCGGCGGAGTTCAGGCAACAAATCTTTTGATTGATAAGGGATGTAAAAAAATTGCTCATATAAGCGGCCCACTGATGCTAAATACGCCTGCCAACAATCGGTATAAGGCCTTCACAGATGTAGCGGAACAAAAAAGAATCGAAAGTGTTTTTATTGAAACAGAACTTGGTCTTCATCAGGACTATGAGAAGATTATCCATAATTTATTTGAAGATCATCCTGATGTAGACGGAATATTTGCCAGCAGTGATATGATAGCCATAGCAGCTGTAAAGGTTGCAAGTGAAATAGGTAAAAGAATTCCCGGAGATTTAAAAATTGTCGGGTTTGATGATATAAGTTTTGCCTCAATGATTGTTCCTCCTCTAACCACAATTAAGCAGTCAACAGAAATGATGGGCAAGATGACAATACAGCTCTTAGTAGATCAGATTGATGGAAGAGAAGTAGAATTTGAAAATGTTCTTCCGATTGAATTGAAGGAGAGAAAAACAACATAACAGAAATAAATAAAAAGGATTCCCAGATTTTAAGGGGAATCCTTTTTTACGTATATGAATCACTTATTCAAGTTCGGATAACTTCTTCAAATGTTTTTCTGATATGTTTTTCACCTTATCCACACGCAATTTGTACTTTTCAACGTCAGTGATGAAAGCTGTAGTCATCCAGGTCTTTACAGTTTCCAGAGCTATTGCTGAACCGATTATTTTGGCCCCTATGCAAAGGACGTTAGTGTCAGAATGGGAACGTGCCAATTGTGCGCAGAAGGGATCCTGGCATACTGCAGCATATAAACCGCTGATCTTATTTGCAATCATTGCGCTTCCGTAGCCTACTCCGTCAATAAAAATTCCCCTGTCTGCGTTTCCTTCTGCTAAAGACAATGCTGCTGGATAAATGAAGTCCGGCAGATCACAGGCATCTTCACTGTGAGTTCCAAAGTCAATTACTTCATGTCCCTCTGATTCTAAATATGCCTTGACTTCTTCTTTTAAAGAAAAACCAGCGTGATCGCATGCAACAACTATTTTCATTAATATTACCCCCAACTTATAAATTTATTCAATTAATTTTAGATTTATCCATAACAATATTATAGATAATCAAAGCAATAATGACAATAATATATTTTTTTTTCATTAGCTTGGCAGGGAATTAATAAACTGTTCAAACGAAAAAAAGAATAAAATGTAAAAAGTATGAACAAATTGTTAAAATAAGGAGTTTTTTTTAGTTGAAAGTAAATAACTGTCTGGAAATAATGTAAGTGCAAGGAATAATTGCAAATTATATTTTTTAGAGGGGGAACATGATATGTTCAATTATTTAGTAAATTATTTTAAGGTTTTAGTGCCACAGAAATCAAAAAAAGGACAGGCTCTTGTTGAGTATGCATTGATTATTGCACTGATTGCTATTGTGTGCATTGCAGCTATAGGGCTTGTAGGTACCCACGCTAATACTTTATTTAACACCATAGCAGGAAAACTTTAATATGTTCTAAAAAAACTAAGAAGGCCCAGGCCTTAGTGGAAACCGCACTTGTTCTTCCTGTTATTCTGCTTCTTCTTTTTGGGATTATAGAATTTGGGAGGATATTAAATACTTATATCATGTTGACAAATGCATCAAGAGAAGGTGCCAGGTATTCTATAGTTGGGCATAGTGAACCTGAAGTTAAGCAGGCAGTAGTAGATAAGGTGCAACCAATTATTCCAACTTTTACTGCTGAGAATGTTCGTGTTGATGGACCTGGTGGTGTCGATGACCCTAATAGAGATGTAACGGTTACTGCAAAATATGACCTTCCATTGATAACACCTGTTGTAAGGAATTTAGTTTCTTCAGACGGAACTTTTAAAATAAAATCTTCAACTGTCATGAGAACAGAGAAGTGAGGTATCAGATGATTAAGATAAAATGAAAAAAAAGGGGATTGCACTAATATACGTTGCCATTTCAATGACAACGTTGCTTCTATTGTGCGCCCAGCATGGGCGGAATCTAACGGGTGAAAGTCCCGAGTGCGGGTTGATAGTGCCAAGCACATAGCCAAGAGCAAGGGTGTCCATCGTGAGGTGGAATCTGAAGGAAGCTGGAGGCAAACTTCTGGTCT
>JBEHWK010000266.1:0-2636 GCA_040217795.1 Clostridiaceae bacterium | reverse complement strand
AAGAGACTTATCTGCCTGATAAAATCTTTTAAATATATTATCCAGATGTTTTTTATCAATTCCCGCACCAGTATCTTTTACAGCTATCTCAACAGTTTCACCCCTGTCAGTTAAGTCTACAGATATGGTACCTCCTGAACTTGTAAACTTAATTGCGTTTGAAATAAGATTTAAAATAATTCTCTCAATCTTTTCAGGATCACAGGCAATTATTTTTTCTTCTATGCTTGTATCAAAAACAATATTTATCCCTTTTCCTTTAATATATTCAGATACTGATTCAGCAATATCTTCAACAACACGAACTATATTTTCATTTACAGGATTTAATTTTAAAAATCCTGAATCTATTTTTGATAAGTCCACTATGTTATTTATAAGTTTTGAGAATCTGTAACAATTTTGTTTAATGACATTTAAGCTTTTAGAAATCTTCTCTTTATTTGCTTCAAATGAACCGTTTTTCAAATACAGCTCTATTAATTGATTGGTACTGTAAATTACATTTAAAGGGGTTTTAAGTTCATGCGATATATTTGCGAATACCTCATCCTGAACTTTAAGGGTTTCTTCCATTTTACTCTTGTATTTTACCTCTTTAGTGATATCTCTGATTATTATTACCCCTGCAACAAAGCTTCCTTTACTATCATATATGGGGTTACCGTTTAATTCAAAATAAGAGACAGCGTTATCAATCTTTACAGCAAATTTATATCCTAATATTTTTTCACCATTCACTATCCTTGTAACGAATGAAAATTCTTCTGAAAGGGGACTCCCATTCAAATCTGATACTTGCATATGCCTGAAATAGTCGTTAATAGTTATAATTTTCCAATGATTTTCAATGTGATCTTCTGCTGTTTTGCTATATTTTATGATATTGCCATCCTTGTTAAAAACCAGTAAACAATCGTATATATTTTCTATGATAGCTTCCAGCTGGTCATTCTGCATTTTTATCATCTCAACATTTTTCACTGCCTCTGTCTGGTTACGTGAACATACCAGAACCTTTTCTATATTTCCATCTTTATCACAGATAGGACTCCCGCTTACATTAAAGTGGTATATTCCATCGGGTCTGTCACATGTAATTCTATACTCCTTTATACTTTCGCCTTTAAAAATCCTTGCTGCCGGCATGGTTTCAAAAGTTAATAAGTTCCCCTGTGAGTCATAATATTTTTTAGGAGTATGTGCATTCTTTGGCACTTCTGCTGCTCCTGAGTTCCAGAAAAATTCCTTTGCACTTTCATTCAACAGGGTAATTTTATGGTTCTTATCCACAGTAAATAATCCATCAGACATATTTTCTATAATAGCAGACAGCTCATTTTTCTGCATTCTTATCAATTCGTCTTTCTGCATTTTTATCAGTTCATCTTTATTTACCTGTTCTGTAACATCACGTAAACATGCTACTCCTGCAACAAAATTTTCTTCCTTATCATATATAGGGACAGCATTTACTTCAATATAGATCAGTTTATCCTTTTGCTTAATAGTATACCTCTGTGCCGAAACTTTTTCGCCCCTCATCATTTTACGGCTTGGGAAATTTTCATAACTAATGGGATTTCCTTTGTCATCTAAAACTCCAATTTGCTTGTACACATCTTTTGCGCCATAATTTTCAGATGGAATTAAAAGAATATCTCTTGCTAATTTATTAGCTACAATATAGTTACCTTCTTTATTTATAATAAACAAACCATCTGACATATTTTCTAAAATAGCTTCCAGTTCTTCTTTTTGTCTTCTTATCACTTTTTCTCTGTTTACCTGTTCCGTAATGTCACGAGAACAAATTATAGCCTTTATTATGTTACCACTGTTGTCATATATAGGGCTTCCGCTAAAACTGCTGTGATATATCCCATCAGGCCTATGTGAAGTATATCTATAGTCCTTTAACTTTTCACCCCTTAAAGCCCTTACTGTAGGCAGATTCTCAAAGGTTAATAAATTCCCCTCAGAATCATAATACCTATTATATTTTAATGTATCGTAATTTTTCTTTATGGAATCAGATTTAAACACACCCTCTTTTGCAGCATTATTTAAATAAGTCACATTATAATCTTTATCCACTGTAAATAATACATCGGACATATTTTCTATAATGGCTTCCAATTCTTTATTTTCTTCTTCAATCAGTTTCCTGTATGATACTTTTTCAGTTATGTCATAAGCAGTATGAACTATGTACTTTACCTTTCCTGATCCATATACCGGAACAAGAGATATATCCCAGTATGTCTCTCCCCTTTCAAGGTGCTCGTACTTTACTTCCTTTGAATGAACAGCTTTCCCGGTTCTGATGACATTTAAGAACATCTTTTCAAAATTACTTCCCTTGTATTCAGCTGATATTTCTTCCAGAGTTTTACCTGCTTCATTTCCCATCTCATTGTTTGAAATACCCATAAATTCTAAAAACTTTTTATTAGCTTTCAGTATGAGTCCTTCATTAATACTATAAATTGCAGTCCCTATATTATTATCTAAGATAAGACTTGATACATATGGTAACCTATCTTCAATTCTGAAGTCCAGTTTTTCCATAAAGAAATAAGTTTTCTCATTATACGCCTCTAAGCTCCTGCAAGAGATTGTAACCTCTCTTGACT
>JBEHWK010000265.1:0-2660 GCA_040217795.1 Clostridiaceae bacterium | reverse complement strand
ATATTAAAAAGTACTGCTTTATTATTGTATCAGCATCAATATTGTATATGCTGGCGGAGCGGTTTAATATTCAAACAAAGAACTATTTCAGTTATATCTATCTTATCGGGAGTATCATAGTTTTATTTAAAAAGAGCATATGGGAAGCAATAACGGAATTTGGAATAAGCCTTGGGTTTGTTATGATTTTTCAAATAGTAATAATGATGCTGATTAACATTTCGCCTATAAACATAGAAATTTCCTATCTGGGGGTTATTATAAACAGCTTTCTTCTGGTAATTACCATTATAATCAACAGATTTTTGCCCTTGGGGACATTTTATAATAAGCATAAGCATTATATAAAAAAGGGTGCTCTGTTTATTATTATTGTAATCTTTTATGCACTGTTATCCAAATATTTTTGGGAAAATGACAGGGAGCTATTTAACGAAAAGATAGTATTTATTGCAGGCATAACCTTAGGGTTTATGGCTCTCAATATATTCTTTCTTATGTACAATGTCAAATATGAAAAACAGAAAAAAGTACTGGAAACCTATAACAGATACAGCTCTATAACAGCTAATTTAATTGACGACATAAAAAAAGACAGCATGAGTTTAAAAATCATATAAATACTATATATGGTATTGCCCAGGTTACTGATGAGAAGCTTGTAAAAGGTAAGATTATTGAATACATACAGAATGTAAATAAAAGTATGCATGATACTGATTATATTATTCAGGTGAAGGACGAGATCATAGCAGCCATTATTTATAATAAGGTATGCGAAGCCAAGGATAAATATATAGATTTTACCTATGAAATAGACAATAATGTTGACTTAGAAGTAAGTGATTATGAACTTTCAGAAATACTGAACAATTTGCTGGATAACGCTTTTGAGGCAGTCATTAAAATTCAGGCGGCTGAGAGGAAAGTTGAACTGAAAATTTACAGGGAAAAAGAAAATAAAATCGTTGAAGTGAAGAATACTATAGCAGCTGAAGAAATGGATCAAACAAGCATGTTTTTCAATAAAGGTTTCAGCACAAAAAGAGAAGAAGGCCATGGATATGGGCTGTATAATGTAAAGAGACTAATCGAGTCCAATAAGGGGAAAATTCAACTGGTCCTTGAGAGTAACTTTATTAAAATAAAAATAAATCTATAGAAATAATAAAATAGTAATTTTTATGATTTTAATTTAATTTGACTCCACCCTAAGGGTGGAGTTTATAATTTAATTAAGGAGGCCGAAAATGGATAATCAAATTAAAATAAGCGATTTTGTTAAATTAACAAGAAGCACATTAAAAACTGTCCTATATTATCATAAAATTGGTTTATTGCAGGAACCGAAACGTTCATCAAGCGGTTATCGTTTGTATGGAGCGGAAGATCTTGCCAGGATGAGAATGATTAAACATTTTAAAAACCTGGGGCTGGATTTGAAACAAATAAAAGAAATATTAGGAGATACAAAGAATCAAAATAATTTAAGTGAAGTGCTGAAGTCATTGCAAGCTGAGCTTTTAAAAGAAAAAAAGGACATCGAAGATCAATTATCCAAGATAGAAATATTATTAAAGCAACAAACATTACTTCTTGAAAAAGCTTCCTTTGAATCTGAAGCATTTCAAGAGGTTTTAGAAATATTGGAACCAGTATCTCCTGAACTATTTGAACAACGGCGTAATATTTTTGGTATCATAGAAGATTTCCAATGGGGAGAAGATTACAAAGAAAATTTCAGAGCAATTGCAGAATATTTTAAATTACATCCTGAGCAATACCAGAAAGCTTTAGAGTTTGGCAAACGTCTCGTCAGGCTGAAAGAAATGTCTGAAGAAGATCCGGAAGTTGAAATTCTGGCCAGGGAAGGTGCAGAATTTATAAAGAGCATACCTTTTTTGAAGGAAATGCTATATGATAAGCCTGGATTTGGAATAACGTATGAAAGTTTATTTAATGAGATGGCAAAGGATGTGCTCTCACCAGCTCAAATGAAACACAAGCAGCTTATACAAAAATATCTTAATTACAGGCCATAAACATATTAAAAGGAGGTAATTTTGTTGGAAAACAATATTAATAGATCAAAGTCAAAGACCTATATGGTTCCAATAATTCTTATGATAATCATGTGGGTAATTTTATTCATCCCGGCAGGAACAATCAAATTCTGGGAAGCGTGGATTTTATGGTCGGGATTTTCCTTGATAACTATTTTTATTACAGTATATTTTTCAAAAAAGAACCCTGAATTTTTATCAAGAAGAGCAACAAGTCAGAAAAAAGACACTTCTAAAAAAGCTCCGGCATTTTTCAAGCTATATTATTTAGGTTTCATTTTGCCAGGTATCGATTTTCACTTTCATTGGTCCAATGTGCCTGTATGGTTGGTAATTGTATCAAACATTCTTGTTTTTGGAGGATATATTTTTATATTCCTTGTTTTCAGGGAAAATACTTATGCTTCAACTGTTATTCGGGTAGAAAATGAACAGCATGTCATTACAACTGGGCCTTACTCAATAATCCGCAATCCAATGTATTTTGGAATGCTAATAATGTCATTATTTATGCCATTGGCACTTGGATCTTATTTTTCACTGATACCTATGCTTTTCATAGTACCTATAACTTTATTCAGGATAAAAAATGAAGAA
>JBEHWK010000264.1:0-2666 GCA_040217795.1 Clostridiaceae bacterium | reverse complement strand
AAAATAATTCCATACCGGGTGGTGGCAATCATGATAGTATTAACGGATGTTTCAAAAATTTATACTAACGGTGATATTGAAACTGCAGCCCTTAAAAATATAAATCTCACCATTGAGGACGGGGAATTCATCGTAATTCTTGGTCCAAGCGGCAGCGGCAAAAGCACCCTTCTTAATGTCATAAGCGGTCTTGATACTGTGACCTCAGGAAAAATCACCTTCAACGACGAGGATCTGACAAGTCTTTCTGAAGATGAGATGACTGAATTCAGAAGAAATTATCTTGGATTCATATTTCAGCAATACAACCTGCTTCAGAACCTGACGGTCTATGAGAATGTACAGCTTGGAGCCGATCTTAGCACTTCCCCTCTTGATATCGATGAACTCCTGGAAAAAGTGGGTCTTGAAAAAGCAAGAAATAAATATCCCAGACAGCTTTCAGGAGGTGAGCAGCAAAGGGTTTCCATAGCAAGAAGTCTGGCTAAAAATCCATACATTATTTTCTGTGATGAACCCACCGGTTCCCTGGATGAACAAAATTCAAAGCAGGTGCTGCAGGTTCTCCAGGAACTCAATACTGAATATAAAAAAACCATAGTAATCATTACACACAACACCGGCATTTCCGAAATGGCCGATAAGGTTATCAAGATGAATTCAGGGAAAATTACAGAAATTATAATCAATAAGGTTAAAATAAATGCCCAAGAGATAAATTGGGGTTAGGGGTATGTCATGCTTTTTAAAAATGTAATCAGAACATTGAGAAAAAAATGGATGCAACTGGCCGCCATAGGAATTATCATAATTCTCAGTTCATTAATCTATACCATGATGTTCTATGGACTCAGCGGCATCGAAGAACCTACCAGAGATTATCTTATTAGATATGAACAGGAAGACTTTTCAGTTGAAATCCTCGATATGGCAACAGAAAAAGAGTCACTTAAGTATCCTGCAGTAATAAGCCTTTTTTCTAAAGGAATTTATTCCCTGAGTGCTATTAAGAAGAATGACTCCTCAACTTTTTATGAACTGATGAATAACAGAATTAAAGCTTTCGAAAACATTTACCGCGACTATTCCCTGGAGTTGAGAGAATATAAAAATATAACCTACGACTATAAAGGAAAAAGCCACAAAGGTCTTATCATAAAAGATTCTGAAAAAATAAACAAATCCTTTATTGAGGAAGGCACCAAGCCTTTAGCAGATAATGAAATAGCCGTAAACAGAATTTATGCCGTGAAAAACTCAATCAAAATCAGAGACTTTATAAAATTAGATGATAAGCAATACAAAGTCACTGGTTTTGTGCTCTTCCCGGACTATACCCTGCCGATGTTTGACAATTCATTCAATGTGGATACCGGTCTCCAGACTTTAATGCTCTTGACAGATTCTGAATATGAAAGCATCAGCGGAAAAGAAGCCTTCCGATTTTCAGGCATAAATTTAAAAGTCAAGAGTATAGACACAGCCTTTAATAAAAATGACCTTCCGTTTGTGACCCAGATAGTGAAAACCGGCGGATCCATGAGAAGCGGCGCCATTTACAGCGAACTGAACGAGGGAAAGACAATGGGACTTGGATTAAGCATTTTCATTGCATTAATAGCTGTAATCATCGTATCAATTTTAATATATAACATGCTTCGTTCAGAAAGAGGACAAATTGGTATACTTAAAGCCCTGGGGTACAGAAGGGTGGAAATCGCCTTTCCATATTTCTTTTCAATTATATCTGTTGCCCTGGTTATGCTTGTCATAGGTTACATTCTCGGTTCCATATATTCAGAATCCCTGAAGAAACTATACCTTGATTTTTACCTTCTTCCATCAGTAAAGATAGGTCAGAACATTATTGTTTTTGTAACAGCCATATTTGTCCCTTTCATATTTTTTGCTGCAGTTTCAGGAACAATAATTTATAAAATGCTGGGAGACAACGCACTGGAACTTCTTAAGCCCCATGAAAACAAATCGATCAACAGACTCAGCAGATTTGTGAGCAAGATTCTTGTCAATGCAAAAGGAAAAACAAAATTCAAATACCTCTATGCCATAAGAAATCCCGGAAGCTTCCTGATGGTTTCAGTAGGAATAATGTTCTCCACCATTTTGATATTCTTTTCCTTTATGATGAGCGGTATGGTTGACAGGCTTACAGTTGATTACCTGAACAAGGTCAATTATAAATATGAGGCTTATGTTGATTTTACAAAGGGAACCCCTGTAACGAAAAAAGATGAAGAGAAATTTATCAGCTATCCTTATGCCTATCTGGGTGATAAAGTATACCTGAATATAAACAATCTCAGCAATATTCTCACTGATAACAAATCCTCAAAGCTTTTTACAGGAATATACTCTCTCACAAAGCCTGCCTCTTCAAATTACAGCGTGATAATCAGCAAGGATGGAGTGATAGAACCATCCAAGGCAATGGCGAATTACACCCAGTTCATGATCAATATCATGATAGGGGGTTCAGCAATAATAGCCATAAGCATACTCTTCATATTTACCTCCTTTACAGTTGAAAACAGCTACTATGTAATTTCCCTGCTTAAGGTTATGGGCTACAACCGACGGGAAGTAAATTCCATGATTTTAAGCAGCTATTTCACATATACTCTCATTTCATATTTAATCAGCATTCC
>JBEHWK010000263.1:0-2681 GCA_040217795.1 Clostridiaceae bacterium | reverse complement strand
TACCCCGAAAAACTCCGGGGTACTTGTGAGTTATTTTTTTAATTTTATTAATATTGTAGTTTTAAACTGATTTATTCGTACAACTCCTGAATTTGTATTTCTTTCATAACCTGCATTATCAATTAAGTATGTTATGCTTATATTCTCATTTTCATCGTGAATTGTCATTTCTTTTTGAGTTAACCCTTCTTTCATAGACTCTGACGAACCAATCTGCCCAAGTATATCTTCAATTTTTTTAGTATAGATCGTTTCACCTTTATTTTTTATTGTTATAGAATTATTTTCAGCAATAACATATAAATCTCCCTCTGCTGCCTGAACTTTAGTTTGATTATTATAAGTGATTACTGATACATAATCATAGTACTTGGCATTTATTACATAGTTGCTGTCCATAACTGAAAAATAATGAAAGTCATTGCCATAATTATTATACCTGTAGTAAGCAGGCTCAAATCCTAAAACCTCATTCATTTTGTTATAACTGAAATTATCCGGAAGATACTTAAGATCCTTAAAACTTAAGTGATTTCCATAGTATGAAATAATAGAGGTAAGGCTGATTTTATCCTCCTCACTGACTTCATTGGAACTCTTAACTATCTGATTATTCTGAACCATGTCATATTTAGACAATATATTATAAAATATCTTACTCTGGCTGGCTTTTGTCACTGAAGCAAAATTCCAAGGTCCAGCAATTGATAAAAACATAAATATTGAAAGGCTTATTAAAAGTATAATATTCTTTGCATTTTTGAAAAAGCTGAGGTATATCAAAGCAAAAGCAAGCCAGACTGATGCCACCAATAGAAAGTACCTCATAAATGTAAACCCATATGCCTGTATCCTTATTACCAAAGACATAAACATTAAAACTATAAAAGGCAGAAGCAGTTTAGGGAAAATAAAAATAAAATTTTTAGCCCACTTGCTTACACTCCTTAAAGGATAAACGAAAAATGCGGCAACAACAGAAGTCAGCAGGAAGTAAAAAGCAATCCTGAAAATCCTGTTGCTTGGCCAGGGTTTAAATAGTATGGTGAAAAAATATACATAAAATATTACAGCAAATACTGACACTATAGGAAGGATAATGTATAGGAATAATACCTTCACTATCTTAGAATATTCCTCCACACTTAATTTTTTACCTTCCTCAGGTATATAGCTTAAAAATAAAACTGGAGCAATACCTCCAAAAATAATTGCTGCAATATCCGCATATATCCTCTCTGTAATTGTAAGCTTAAACAAAAATACAGTTGAAGCTATGACTGCAGCTATGCCTCCAAATAGAATTACAGAATACAGAACTACTGTGAAAAAACTCACAAAAAGCTTTACCACAAAAAGCTCGAAGCTTTCTTTCTTAAAAATCATAGGGATAAATAAAAAGACCAGATATAATACCAGAGTAAGTATCGAATACCTTGTTGCGGAAACTGAATTAAGCTCTGCCAGCACGAAAATATAATATAACACTAAAATTATTATACCTGCAGAATAGATTCCACTCATTATAATAAAATTGGATTCTGGTTTTCTTTCAAAAAGGATCTTAACAGAAAAAAATAATGGAAACCCTAATGCAAGAACCATTGCTGCACGTATAACAGACTCTATTGCTGACTGTGAAAAGGTCTCAGAATTGTGATTTAAAATAATAACAAAGATGACTGCAGAAAAAGCCATTAAGATGGATATAGGAAACCTTTTCACGGACGTCAGAAACTTAATCCCCAAATTTTTGACAAGGTCAATAAATCTGAATTTCATAAAAAAACCTCCTTTACTTCTTTTTATATAACTTATATATTATATTTTACCACATAAGCCACTTTAATACTCAATAAAAAATACCCCCAAGGGATTTCACCACCGGGGGTATTTATTTATTCACTTATTCAGGTGATATAACTATCCCTCTGTCTACCGCAGTAGAAAAAACAATTTGTGTCTCTGTATTTCCAAACTTTTGTAACTCTCCTATGAAAATATCAAGTTCAACAGTTGTACGGTAAGCTACCTTGATGAGCATGGAATATTTACCAGTTACACAATTACACTCAAGTACATTTGGACATTCTGCTATAAAAGGATAAAACTCTGATTTTTGCTTTGGTGTCATTTCTAAATTAATAAAAGCTTTAATATTATATCCTAACTTTAACGGATCAACCTGTGCATTATAACCTTTAATAACTCCTGCCGCTTCCAACTTTTCGATACGTGCAGATACTGCCGGAGTTGAAAGAAATACTTCATTTGCTAAATACTTAAGTGGATACCGTGCATTTTCTTGTAAAAGTCCAATTAGCTTTAAATCAATTTTATCCATTTAACTCCCTCAATTTCTTTATATTATGCTTTCAGCAATTGCAGCATCCAATACATCCATTCCATATTTCACCTGTTCTTCAGTCATAACAAGCGGCGGTAAGAAACGAATTACATTTCCAAGCAATCCTGCATTCAACAGGATAACTCCATTTTGGTAACACTTCCTTGTTACTGCTTTAACCAAATCAGCTGCTGGTTCTTTTGTATCCCTGTCTTTTACCAGTTCTAAACCTACCATAGAACCAAGACCTCTCACATCACCTATGACATCATATTTTTCTTTCATCTCATTAAGTCTTCCAGTAATATATTCTCCTAATTTAAGTGACTTTTCA
>JBEHWK010000262.1:0-2698 GCA_040217795.1 Clostridiaceae bacterium | reverse complement strand
CATCATTATCTGTATACTCGCTTTGTTTGGACAGCAGCCTGACAGCATAATTAAAGCGTGGACAGAAACCAGTGACTGGAACTTATCCAAGCGAGTTGCACCGCAGAATGTTTATTATGATGAACACTATCTCTGTACGGTGGCTGCCGGAGGACATGCAAATGTAGTAAAGCCTGTAAGGCTGGGGGTAAGACATGGACATCAAGTAATTGTGAATAGACAACTTTGCGTAGCAAATGCCTTTGAGCAGGTTCTTGAGGAACGTGTACCAGTATTTCACAGGTATTTGCGGCATTTTTATGATAAGTATGGATTTCCAGTTGCAAAGATGATTCACTCACCATATACTGCGGATTTGGTATATCTTATCATGAAACCGCTGGAGTGGATGTTCCTGATTGTATTATATTTTTGTGATGTATATCCTGAAAACAGAATTGCAGTACAATATTTGCCTGACAAAGCTTCCATGAGCTAAAAAAGCATGCTAAAAAGAAAAAAGGTTCAATACTGTTGTAAGTACTAAAAGTATAAATAAATATTTTGGGGAGAAGGGAGTTTCCCATAGAAAAATTATAAAAATATTTAAAAATTTTTTGAAAAAACACCGTAATTTTTTTTCTGAGTGCATATATAATATTTGAAAATAAAAATTAAGGAGGAATTTCCTATGGAAATAACTGCAAAAGAAATGATATTAATAATTTCAGCACTAAAGGATGCACATGAAAGGGTGCTGGAGAATAAGGAACTATTTGAAGATCCGGAAAGAGAAGCCAAAGAGATACTGGATCTTCACAATAAGTTACTTATGGAAGATTAAGATGAAAGAACCTGGAGGAAACTCCAGGTTCTTTTAGTGAATTGTCTTAAACTATAAAATCAAATTTCTCCATTTTATTGAAAGTATAATAAAATGATAAAACAAACATCATGAATTGCAATGAATAAATTACTGAACGCTCGGTTAATCCCAGAATATTCAGGTGCATGCTCATTCCAATGGGATTAGTTACCCCTGCAAATGTAATGATTGTTGACATTATCAATATAAACTTTCCCAAACTCCTCATTTTCTCCTGCTTCAAGTACCCAAGTGCAAGCGCAAAACCTGATGTGATTGTAGTAAATACTACTATTGCAGTTACGACTATGTGCATCATATTTTGAAAATTCATTACTGTCTTGTCCCCTGTTAACGGGAAAAGACTATACCCGATTAATGAAGTAAGCTGCATAATCATCATAATAATATATCCTGCCCGGGTTATAGAATGATATTTTCTAAAAGATTTCATTATCATCCCAGCTGCAAACAGAATAGTACAAACAGCATAAGTTGTTGTAAAATATCCTAATAACTGGGCATTTGGAGCTCCTACAGCAGTAAGGGAACTAATGTCTGTTGTAATCGGGTTGTATTCAGTCCACAGAAGATTTCCTATAATCGTATGCAGCATATATCCTGCTACACCAATCATACCAAGCGGCATACATATCTTTTCGAATGTTTTCATTGTGTATCTCCCCCTAAAAAATATCTATTTGATAATTACCGGCAGTTATGCATTATTCTATATGTTTATTTTAACATATGGCATAATAAGTTTCAGCAATTTGCAAATGTAAACATAAAATGAAGGGGAATAGCAGAAATGAGAAACACATTGCATTGGTTTTAACAGTTCTTTTTTATTATGTTCGGTATCTTCAGTATTTTATTGAGCCTTATTTTCTTTTTTTTCCCTGGGCTTTTTTCAGTTCTTCACTTTGTTTTTGTTCCTGTTTTTTCTGCTCCTCACTGGTCTTTAACTCTGTTTTTGGCTGAGTTTGATCAGATGTTGCAGGAGCAGCAGGAGCAGCAGGAGCAGCAGGAGCAGCAGAAGTAGCAGAAGTAGCAGGAGATTCAGAGGCTTTTTCAGCTGATGCCTTATTACCTAGATGCAATGCCAGATAAATAGCTGAAGCTACTATACAAGCAAGTACTGATATTATGATAAATTTAGTTATCTTGCTATGCTTTTTATTCTTTTTACTCTTTAACAGGATTGTTCCGGCAACATCTGCAGAAGATTCATGAAAACTCATGAGCATTGTTTTGTTGCATTCTCCGTCAGCTATAACAGAATTCAGCTCAGACATCATCAGCCGTATATCACTATAGCGGTTTTCAGGCTCAACAGCTATGGCTTTTTGAATAACTTCAACCAAGCTTCTGTCTGCATGCTCAGGGAAGTTTTCTTTAAGCATAGGCTCTGTGGGAAGGCTTATTGATTTTCCTGTAAGCATAAAATACATAGTTGCACCAAGAGAATAAATATCCGTTTGGCCATTGGATTGAACATTCACAAGCTGTTCCGGTGCTATGTATCCTCTGGAACCTAAAATCATAGTATCGCCTTCCTGGCTTGATTTATAGATTCGCGCTATGCCAAAGTCGATAAGTATTACCTTATTGTGAGGAGTTATCATTATGTTGGATGGTTTTAAATCCCTATATATAATAGGAGGGTTAAAGCTGTGAAGGTAATCCAATATGCTGCACAGCTGCAGTGAGATATCCTTTGCAAGTTCCGAAGACAGGGGACCCTCAGCATCTATTTTCTCCTTTAAGGTTTTCCCTTCAATGTAATCCTCCACAATGTATAAATTATCATGTTCATAAAATATATCAATAATTCGCACAATTCCTGCATGG
>JBEHWK010000261.1:0-2699 GCA_040217795.1 Clostridiaceae bacterium | reverse complement strand
CAACTCATATAGCTCAATGTTCGTTATATAGATATTGCTTTGATTAGTTTGACTCAGGTCATTGAAAAATCTTAGCTTTGAATTTTGCATATTACTTGATTGAGAACTTAATTCCCATCTGAAATGCTGCAAACTTTTATTTGTAGTGGGATATTTTTGTGGCAGATCATCCGGAAATAAATCAACATTAAATTTTTGATTATCTGCATCTGACCAGTAATCAAATTCTGCTACATATGTAGTGTTTACCTTTAAATTTAGTGCCGGTGATGCTATTGCTGGTATACTTGCACCTGCATTTAATCTTATTGCTCTTTTATTAGTTGAAGTCTGTGGTATTGTCACGTCTACACGACTAACTCCGCCAATTGAGTCAAGTGTTTCAAAGGATCCTATTGCACTGCTGCCACCTACTATATTTATATAATCGTTATAACTCAGGCTTACAACATCACCATTACTGTCGTAATTATAATAGAGTTTATCAGTATTAGTTCCATCTGTTATCTCTTCATATGCTACCTTATCTCCATTTAATATGTATTTGCTTACTGTTCCATTAACATTTTTCTCTGTCCTTATTCCGCTGTCATTGTATTTGTACGATATATTCTTTCCGTTTCCTGTGATTCCCATGAGGGTTCTTCCTCTGTCCCAGTTGTATGTGTATCCATCATAAGTCAAAGGATTTCCTATTTGGTCATAGGTTATGGCTTTTCCATTATAGCTTGTAATCTTGTCCTTCCAGTTGGTGTCTCCATATTGTGGATTAAGACATACTTCAGCCACATTGTTGATTAGGCAGGGTGTTGATGTCACTACAGTAAGTAAAAGACTGGGCCACGCTAAAACATCAACCACCACAGATATTTATGCCCATAGTTTGAAAAAGGCGGACAGTGAGGCTGCCAGCAAACTTGAAAATCTGTTTAACAAACCTGAAGAAAACAAAAAGCAAGGGTGAGTGATATCCTTGCTTTTTGTTTATTCTATTCATCAATCTCTTCAAAACCAGCATTTATGGCATTGAAAGTTTCCATCGCTTCATTAAAATCCTGTTTTTCATTACCATATACTAAATCTTCATGCAAAGATTCGTATCTCTTTTTTACCTCAGCAGTAAAACATTTCTTCCATGAATTAAAATCATATTTTTCAAGAGGATTATACTTAGATTGTTTATCACGCTTTTCCAAATAAAATGAATCAGTTTCCTTAGTTTTTTTCACCAGATTTTTTAGATTCTGTTTATCTTTTATAAAATCCTTTATTTCCTTCATCTTAAATAACTGCGTAACATCATATATATGCCTTACTTTTTCTGTTATAGTTCCATCAATAGCATGCCTTTTAACCGAAAAAACTTTATCAAGGAAGGTTCTTTGAATACTTAATACATTAACCCTGACCTCTTCCAGTTCATATTCTTTTATTTCATCAAACATATCTTTGGATTCCAGAAACTCCTGAATATAAGTTTTAAGAGTCTTTTCTTCATACGGATCCGGCATTACACTTGAACCTATTTCTAATTTAACTCTGCTGTCTTCTTCAAACAATACATAGGAACTTTTATTTCTGTTACTGCGTTCCCCATTTATCGGCTGACTTTCTGCATCTCCAATTATTATTTCTTCTATCTTTTTTAACCTTTTACTATATTGCTTGTCACTCAATTCTTCTTGTGGAATAAAGGTTAAATCAATATCCTCTGAAAATCTGTTTATTGATCCCGGATAGCATTTGCTTAAGGATGTTCCACCTTTAAAAACACATTCGTCAGCAAACTCACTATTCTGTAAATTTTGAAGCAACATTACAATATAGTAATCCCTTTTTACTGCTGCTTCAGGAATTCCGATATATTCACTTGTAACTAAACATAATTCTTCAAATTCCTCTTCGTTTGTATGCAGATTCATAAAACTCCTCCAGTGCTGGTATTTTATATTTTGAAGTCTTATTTAAAAACTGAGAAAGAGTGTTTTCTACTCCTCTGCTATTCAATATTTTTTCTAAATAAGCAATAGTACGCTTTTTATATTTCACATTTCTTAGCACCTTAATAAAAGCTTCATCAGAATACTCTTCCGCAACACTTTTAAGGAATTGTCTAAAATTATTTTTATCAATATCCTCAATCTGATCACGATTTTCCAATATTTCCAGCTGCTCAATTGCTCTCTTGGTTTTCAAATCAATCGTCATATTTATTTTATTGATTTCAATATTTTTAACAATTTTCCTCTTTTCCTCCAAGATATTTGAATAAACTTTAACTGTCTTTGACACTTGAGTAGTAATACCATATTTGTTATATAATCTATATCCGATAACAACACCTGTGTAATTTTCTTTTCCAATATAGTAATTCAGGATATTTTCTTCACCAACTGAAACTTTCCCGAATTTAGTTACCTTAGGTCTGCAGTAAACCCCTTTGGCAACCTTCTCCAATTGACCTTTCTCAACCATTCTTCCAAGGGTTTTGTAATAGTTGATTTCAGGAACTCCAGGCAAATTTTCTTTTAAAAATTTGTTACCTACAATTAATTCTCTAACAGGATATTCTTCTATCTTTCTTCTTACTTCAAGTTGATAATTCAAAAATATCACCTTCTTCCTAATTAAATTATATGATTTAAAAAACAAAAGCGTCAAGTTTTTTTGATTTTTACTTGACACTTTTATTATGAACA
>JBEHWK010000260.1:0-2699 GCA_040217795.1 Clostridiaceae bacterium | reverse complement strand
ACATCTATAGCAGTCCTGGCTTCCTCCCGGAAATCTTTAAAGACGGTCATTAATTGAGTTCCTTCAACTATTCTCCGGACAGCATCCAGGTCAGCATCTTGTCCTGACACTGCAACCTTGCCTGCTAAACCTTTTGATTTCAATGCCTCAATTGCAGCCCCTGCTAAAAAATCATCGAGTGCAAATATGGCATCAATTTTATTATTATTGGCAATCAAAGCGTCCTCAACTATCTTATAAGCAATTCTTGGATCGAATTTCTCAACAGGTTTATCTGCAACTATCTTTATATCTTTCATAGAGACCAATGGTTGTATATATTCCATTGCACCTTCCTTGTACAGCTTAGAATTGAGACTCCTGGGATCGCCTGAAAAAATAATATAATTCCCCCTTGGAACCGCTTTGATAAGATATTTGCCCTGAAGTTGCCCAACTCTTTTGATGTTAAAAGCAATAAGTATATCTGGATTACTATTTTGGATAAGCCTTTCATAATCCACTACCTTAATTCCTGCTTTATGAGCCTTTTCAACAAGGGCTGCTGAAGCTGATAAATCCACAGGTATTATAATTAGAACGTTTATTCCCTGTTTTATCAGATTATCCACTTGGGCAGCCTGCTTGGCTGCATCATATTCGGCATTTTCTGTTTTTAAAACAATCCCTTTGGACTGAGCATATTCTTTCATAAACTTCTCATCTTCGGCCCATCTTGGTATTGTTAAGTCAGGAAATGATGCACCTATTACTGGCGGCCTTCTATTTATATATTTATTTATAAAATTTTTATGGTATTTCTCACCATAACGGGCGGATACAAAAACAATAACTGGTATTGATTGGTACATATTTACCACCTGTTTAATCATTCCTATAGTAATTAAAATATTCAGGTCATACGCAGTTAGTTCTGGTTACTTTATACTATGGTATTATTTGCTGCTATATGTTGTAAATTTCGCTTTCCCTATAAAATCCGCTGTCTATAAGAACCTCTCTGATATTATGTCTATCTACAGCTATCGGTGTAAGAAGAACTGAAGGTACATTGATTTTGCCATTGTTTACATAACTATTTATGTCCATACCCTTTCCACTGGCTAATTTTACTGCAGCATCTATGGAAGTTCTGGCTTCCTCTCTGAAATCTTTAAATACTGTCATTAATTGAGTTCCATGCACTATTCTCTTGACAGCATCCAAGTCAGCATCCTGTACTGTTACAGGGACCTTGCCTGCTAAACCTTTTGCTTTCAATGCCTCAATTGAAGGACCTGCGATAGCATCATTCATAGCTAATACAGCATCAATATTATTGTTATTGGCAATCAAAGCATCTTCCACTATCTTAAAAGCAACCTTCGGATCCTTTATTGCTTTATCTGCAACTATCTTTATATCTCCTACATTGGCGGATGGTTGTATATATTCCATTGCACCATCCTTAAACAGCTTGGAATTCATATCTCGGGGGTCTCCTGACATGATGATATAATTTCCCCTTGGAACCTCTTTAATAAGATACTGTGCCTGAAGTTCACCAACCTTTAAACCATTAAAAGAAATATATATATCTGCATCACTGTTTGGTATAAGCCTGTCATAATCTACTACCTTAATTCCTGCTTTATGAGCTTTTTCAACAAGGGCTGGTGCAGATGACAAATCTAAAGGTACTAAAATCAAAACATTTATTCCCTGTGATATCAGATTATCCACTTGTGCAGCCTGCTTAGCTGCATCATATTCAGCATTCTCTATTTTTAAAGAAACCCCTTTGGACTGAGCATATTTTTCCATAACCTTTTTATCTTCAGCCCATCTTGGCAATGTTACGTCAGGTAATGATATACCTATTACTGGCTGCTGTCTGGTTACAGTTTTATTTATAAAATTGTCATGATATTTTTTATCATAACAAGCGAATGCATAAATAATATCTGGTATTGACTGGTACATATTTATCTCCTGCTTAATTAACTATTATAGTAGTAAAATATTCATATAGGACACAGTTTGTTTAGAATTTATCATGAAAACAAAAGGAATATAAAATATTAATTTTCTATAAAAGTAGTCACCATATACTTCAGGATATAAAACAATTGTAAGAATGTATTTCTGGATTTGAGGAATAATATTATTAATTCTACATAGGTTTGTCACGGAGGATAATATTATGAAAAAAAAACATAAAGGATTGTCTGTAGGACATCTTACAATGATGGCGCTGGGGACTGTTATAGGAGGTTCGTTTTTTCTTGGCTCATCCGTAGCTATTAATGCGGCAGGGCCATCTATTTTAATATCTTATATATTGGGAGGAATACTAGTTTATTTTATACTATATGCTTTGTCTGAATTGACTGTAGCAAATCCGCACTCTGGTTCATTTCGTACCTTTGCAGCACAGGTCTTTGGTCCGGGAACCGGCTTCGTTGTTGGTTGGGTATATTGGACTGGAATGATTCTGTCTATGTCCAGCGAAGCGGCTGCTGTATCACTCCTGATACGCAACTGGTTTTCTGGCGTACCTATGTCCCTGATGGGAAGTTTAATAATAGGTGTTACTCTGCTTAATTTATTGGGAGCGGATAAGCTAAGCAAGCTGGAAAGCAGTCTTGCTTCAGTAAAGCTGTTGGCAATAGTTTTCTTTATTATTATATCAGTATTATTAATTATAGGAATAATTCCGG
>JBEHWK010000259.1:0-2712 GCA_040217795.1 Clostridiaceae bacterium | reverse complement strand
GAATGAAAACTTATTTGATGAGTAGGATGCTTAAATTTTACAAGTTCCCAAAAAGCAGCCTTGCTTATAATTCCATCTATATAGTCATTAATATAATTATAAATTGTATCGTCAGCCATTGGGCCTTCAACTATATCATAATCATGACTTCCACCATTTCTACAATTAACTATAAACTCTAACCATTTTTCATCCATTTCCCTGAATTGTTTATATCTTAACCCTTTTATATTACTTAAAGTATATATGTTAACAACCTTGGACTTTCTATTTCTCATAGCCCACTTTTCTGCTTGTTTTTGAATCAAGGTACAATAGAATCCCCAGTAAAAATCTTTAGTGTATTTACTAATTCTTATTTCTGGTTCTTTAACAATACTGTCACTTCCATGATAGACATTAACAGAATTATTTTCTAATGTTGATATGTCTAAATATACCTGTAATGTATCCATGTCATGATACCCCTCTCTATTATTTTAATAAACTTATTACTTTAATATATCTTATTTTCACTATTTCAACCTTGAAAAACTATTAGAAAGAGTGGCTGCCGCCACTTTCGCTAGGGAACCCACTGTCCGTAGCCGGCCTGGGCAATGCCCGTTAAAGACCATTTAGGTCTTTCCCGTCCCGGCTGGGCAATGCCCGTTAAAGACCATTTAGGTCTTTCCCGTCCCGGCTGGGCAATGCCCGTTAAAGACCATTTAGGTCTTTAACCCTTCCACGGCACTTCGTGTCTGAGACCTCTGGGTGGGGCTCTGCAGGCACATAAAGATTATTAATCTTTATGCCCATCCTCTAACGGCGGGAAACACAACTTCCCCTGCACCCCTTGCATTTTTTATTGTATAGGAAAGAATGCACTTTCCTATACAATAAAAAATTTTCATAATCGTTATTTTACTTCTATTATATCCCATACTGAACTTTTCTTAAACAAAAAAACTACGCTAAACTTTCATTTAACGTAGCGGTGCTATGGGGAACCAACTTCAACTATTAACTTACGCACATTTAAACTTCCCAGGGTGGGACCTATGCAGAAGTGAAGTTTCAACATGCATAAGCTAAGTTTTCGTAAAGGTTCCCTATAGTATAGTTTTATGGACTTGTCCGATCTTGCAGCGGCTTGTCTATGGAAAAATCTCCATCCTTAGAATATCAGGAGGAGACTGAACGTCAACTCCTTGCTAATTAACAATAACTGCTTGTACTCGGAAAATTTTACATCCCTGGGGTGCTTGGGGATGGCTGAAAGGCAGCTCCTTGCTATTTATTTGATGACATCTTATTCTCTTCATATATAAAGCTGTTTATCTGGTCAGTTGTAGCTTTAAGATCAGTTACAAGATAATACACTCCATTTATCATCTTCCCTTGGGAATAACTCTCTGCAGGGAATCTGACCTGTTCAATTGTATTAATATGAGACGTAAAAATATATGTGCCAATATTCAGGATTTCTTCAGGAGAAAGGCTTGTCTTAACAAAAGGCAGCAAAGAAGATGCTATAGAAGGATACTTCAATGCTCCCTGGCTTCTGATTTTTTCGAAAATCCCCATAAGCACTGTTCTCTGCCTCTCAGTTCTTTCGTAATCGCCATTTCCCTGATACCTTATCCTTGAATATGCCAATGCCTGTTCCCCATTTAAATTATATTTTCCCGGAGTTGTTATTCCCACAGCTTTCATTGACTTCAATTCGTAGTCCTTAATTTCAATCTCCACTCCACCTAATGAATTCACTATGCTTTTCATCTCCTGAAAATCTATAGTCACAAAATCCTTTATATTCAGGTTGAAGTTCTGGTTCAATGTCTTTATAGAAAGATTCTCTCCTCCGTAAGCATAGGCATGATTGATTTTTGTCATATCATGTCCTTCAATATTCACATATGTATCTCTCATTATTGATAACAGCTTTAACTTATTGTGCTTCCTGTCAATACTCAGAATCATAATTGAATCAGAGCGTCCTGTTTCATTATCACTGCGCTTATCTAAACCAAGAAGTGCTATATTGGTAATCTCTTTATCCAAAGATGCCGCATCATCACTTATATTAAGTTCCTGATTTGTTTCAGGCATAGACGCTACCTCAATCTTTTTCAGCTGCATATAAAAATATATCATGCTGGCTAATGCAGCAATCATTATAGGCACAACTATAATTAAAATTTTCCGGACTGTTTTTTTATCTTTAATTTTATTACTCACTGTATAGTTCCCCCTCTATAGAAGTTTCCAAAACTTCAAACTTTCACACATTTACAACTTCATATATTCTTCTTAGGCCTCAATTGGAATGCTTTCTTTTTTACCAACAGTTTATAGTAAGTAAGGTAAAACAACAACATCCCAATGAGAGAACCCCCAAAATCTATCAAAATATCACTTGCCCTGGAAGTTCTGTCGGGCACAAAGGATTGATGGAATTCATCAGTTACAGCATAAAATAAACAGATAAACAATATGTAGACAATTACTCCCCTTCCCCTTTTATCAAAGGAAAAAAAGTTGGCACTTACCAAAAAGGCAAGAACCGTATATTCAAATGCATGGGCATTTTTTCTTACAATAGTATCTAAATAAATTTTCTTATTGTTCAGAGATATTCTTGGATTTTTATTTTCACTTATAATACTCACTACTTTAGAGCTTTCCTGATGTGATTCCGTACCCGGTGTACCTGACATATAGAATATAAAA
>JBEHWK010000258.1:0-2719 GCA_040217795.1 Clostridiaceae bacterium | reverse complement strand
GCGACTGGGCCAAATGCCTATGATTGTTCAGGTCTTACTCAAGCTGTGTACAGGCACTTTGGTGTATCACTGCCAAGAACTACCTGGGATCAGATTAATTGTGGTACTTCTGTTTCATATGGTGACCTTCAGCCGGGAGATTTGGTTTTCACCAGTGGAGGTGGACATGTTGGGATATATGCAGGAGGCGGACAAATGGTCCATGCATCAATGCCTGGTGTAGGAGTAATTGTGGGACCTATATATCATTTCTATGCTGCAAGAAGAATATAATTAAGTTTTAAATGCAAAAAGGGGCGTATCTTAAGTTAAACTTTTGAGACGCCTTTTTATTTATGTGTTGATGTTTAGCAAAAAGATAAATTATAATAAGGTGAAATATAATGTTGGAGAGTGATTTTGTGAAAGTTGAGCATTTGCTTATGGAAGATGAAACACTGGATGATTTGCAGCTTAAAGGTCTAAAGATAATTCAAAAAAAGAAGGCCTTCAGGTTCGGAGTAGATGCAGTGCTTTTAGCAAATTTTGCAGAAATAAAGAGAAGTCACAGGGTAGTAGATTTATGCACTGGGACAGGAATAGTACCTTTAGTTGTTAAGGGGAAAAAAGAACCTAAAAGTATTACTGGAATTGAAATTCAAAAAGAATTTGTTGAAATGGCAAATAGAACAGTTCAAATAAATAATCTTGGAAACACAGTCGATTTTATAGAAGGGGATTTAAAGGATATAAATCTTCTAAAGACGCTGGAAAAGGCTGATGTGGTTACTGTAAATCCTCCATATAAGTTAGGGGATTCAGGAATTGTCAATCCAAATGACAGGCTTGCTGTAGCAAGACACGAGGTGCTTTGTAATTTGGAGGATGTAATAATTGCAGCTAGAACAGTTTTAAAAGATAACGGCAGAATGTTCATGGTACACAGGCCGGAAAGATTGGCAGATATTTTTTGCCTTATGAGAAAACATAAAATAGAGCCTAAAAGGGTAAGGATGGTTCATCCTAATACGAAAAAACCACCGAATATTGTACTTGTAGAAGGTCAGAGAGACGGAGGGGCTTTTTTAAAATGGGAGCCTCCGTTATATGTATATAAAGATGAAGGCGGGTATACTGAAGAAATTGATAAAATATATGGAAGAAAAGAGGAGTAATTTAAAATGAGTAAGTTGTACGTTGTTCCTACTCCTATAGGAAACCTTAAGGATATTACTTTAAGGGCCCTGGAAACCCTTCAGTCAGTAGATTGTATTGCAGCTGAAGATACAAGGCAAACTATAAAATTATTGAATCATTATAATATTAAAAAACCGCTGATAAGTTATCATCAGCATAATGAATTAGGTAAATCAAAAGAATTAATTGACAGAATCAGAAATGGCCAAAATATTGCGTTGGTAAGTGATGCAGGCTCTCCAGGAATATCAGATCCTGGCAGTGTATTGATAAAAAGATGCATTGAGGAAGGTATAGATTTTGAGGTTTTACCCGGGGCAACTGCAATTATAACGGCACTTGTGGCATCCGGTTGTGATACAAGCAAATTCGCATTCAGAGGTTTTTTGCCACGAGAAAGTAAAGAGAAAAAACAACTGGTTGAAGAAGTAAAAAACTATAAGGATACCTTAATATTCTATGAGGCACCTCACAGGTTGCTTGATACATTAAGGTTTTTGAGGGAGTCTTTTGGAAATAGAAATATATCTGTCTGCAAAGAATTGACTAAGATGTATGAGACTTTTGTCAGAGGAACGTTGGAAGAAGTGATTGAACATTTTTCCAAAATTACTGTAAAAGGTGAGTTTGTTATAGTTCTTGAAGGCAAAAGCATAGAAGAAATTAATGAAGAATCCAGAGCCAAGTGGGAGACCTTATCAATAGAAGAACATATTATTAAATATATTGATGAAGGGTTTTCAAAGAAGGAGGCTGTAAAAAAGGTTGCAAAAGATAGGGGCTTATCAAAGTCAGAGGTATATAAGGCTGGTTTGGAAATATAGTAAGGGTATCAGGCAAAAAATCGTCAAGGTGATTTTGGAGTGATACCAAGATATTTGACAAAGGGAATAAAAAGAGTGGCTAGCGCCACTTTCACTAGGGAACCCACCGTCCGTACCAGCCGGGGCTATAGCCCGTTAAAGACCATTTAGGTCTTTAACCCTTCGACGACACTTCGTGTCTGAGCACCTTCCCCTGACGGCGGGGAACGCAACTTCCCCTGCACCCCTTGCCTTTTTTATTGTATCGAAAAGAATGCACTTTCCGATACAACAAAAAAAGAAATCCCACTTTTCAGTGGGACTTTCATCTACAACATGGAAGTTTTAATTTTTAGGGATGAGGAACAGAACCATGAAAGAGAAAATGGGTACATTCTTTTGGAACTTCGCCTGGGTTACAGGCAATCGTACTCCCCAGGAGGAAGAAAAATTTCTACATACCCTTCTGTTCCATGCACTCGAATTCGTTGCCCATCTTTTATCAGTTTGGTAGCATTTTCTACTCCGACAACTGCTGGTAATCCATATTCCCGTGCGATAACTGCTCCATGGGTCATCAGTCCGCCGACTTCGGTGACCAGGCCTTTTATAGATACAAATAATGGTGTCCAGCTGGGGTCAGTAAAGGCGGTTACTAATATATCTCCATCTTCCAGAGCAGCATCCTCCATGTTCAAAATGACACGCGCCCTTCCCTCAATAACTCCGGAAGAAACGGG
>JBEHWK010000257.1:0-2731 GCA_040217795.1 Clostridiaceae bacterium | reverse complement strand
TGAAGATAAGCCTGAATTACCGGACAGGACAATCTTTCCATTATCTATTAATGCATATTGTAAGCTTGTACAATTATAATAAGAAGTAATAGCTGAAGCTTTTTGATCTGCAACTGCTTTAGTGGCAGAATAATCAGCCTCTGAAAAGCTTTCAACCTGAGTGTTGCTCTTAATATTCGGCTGTGAAGATATACCTGGCTTTTGTATTTTATATCCATCTATAGTTTTGATGGGAATATCTTTTGTAGGAGGGGAATCCTTCTTAATGTAGGCAAATGGTAATCTTGCCGGCAATGTTCCACCTGGAGTTCTACTTTCAGCAAAAACTGTCATTGTTGATGATGCCCCAAATAGCATCATTAACAGAAATGTTAATATCCGTTTTTTCATCCTCATATTAATTCTCTCCTCTCTTTTATGAATAATCAATCTTCCATAACAAATCATATGGGCCCAATATAAGTTTCAATTGTTGAGTTAAAGCCCCATACTACATGAGTATTGGTAATATTATGATATCACATAAAATATTGAATAATATGAATAATTTGTTAATTAGTGGCAAAGATTTCGTAATTGAAAAATGTCACTTTATTTATAAAATATATCACTCACAGATGTCTGGAAGATTTTAAGGAAGGGGCTAAAGGTTGCCAAATCAACAAATATAATTGATACTCTGTATAATTTAATAAGAACGCAACCGTTAAAATCCTGTTTATGGACGTAATCCAGTTTATATAAAACATGAAGGAAATATTATAAAAGGATTTAGTAATATTCTTCACATCTTTATCTGCAACTATCTTTATAGCCCCTATACCAGCTAATGGTTTTATATATTCCATAGCACCCTCTTTAAAGCCGGGGTAAGTCTCTCAAGACATAATCGGATTATATGTACTTGTTTCCATGTGCCTTGCATTTTATTTTGTTATATTTTCTGCTGCTTCCCAGCCAAAATCATTGCCCAGTTGGTCTTGGAGATATATATATTTCTGTGTCACCAAGTAAAATAATTTTATAATCTGGTTGTAAAGGTACTAGATTGAAACTTTTTATACCAGGTGATAATCGCAGAGATTGCATTATAACATAATTTTTATCAAAAACAAGTAAATAAGCATCTTTTGTTGAGGAAGTATTTACAATATTATATAGATTATTTGGTGAAATATTTAAATCAGATAATGAATAAATGCCTTGTTTCAGGAGGTTGACAGTAGTTGCAGCTAAAGGTTTTATGCTGAGTATATTAAACGATAAAGATAAAGAAATTAAGAATAGAACAGTAAATTTCTTCATTAGAACACCCACCTTTCGAGTATATTTTTGCAATAAGTACAAGAAAATATTCTTTCAAAACTTGAATGTCTATATTGATATTTAATGGAATTATTGGTATAAAACTAATATAAACTCACTAATGATTGTGCTTGATCATAAAAGAAAGGATGAAGACAATAGATGGCATCAAAAATAATAACAATGAAATTACTTGAAGAAAAATATGGAGTCTGCAGGTTGGATGGAACTGAATCAATTCCTGAATGGCCCCAAAATAGTAACTTTTTTTCTATAACAAGAACAGAGGATGAGTTGTCAATAGTATGCTCTCAAGATAGTATTCCTGATGATATAAAGTGTGAAAAGGACTGGAGAATGCTAAAAGTTCAAGGTCCGCTGGATTTTTCTTTAATTGGAATACTTGCTTCAATAAGTAGAGTGTTAGCACAAAAAGGAATAAGTATATTTGCTGTTTCTACTTATGATACAGATTATATTCTTGTTAAAAACAAAGATATAGATAATGCCATAGAATCCCTTGTTAATGAAGGATATGAGGTTACAGCTTAAGTATGCATAATATATATCTTTTTATTTCCACTTTATTGGCATTCTTTATTAAAGGTATAACCGGATTTGGCAATACACTTGTTATGGATCCCTTATTTTCTTTTGTGGTATCAAACAGAGTAACTACGCCTATAGATCTTGTTTTTAGTATTCCAACAAATATCTATATAGTATAGAGAGAAAGAAAACATATCTCCGTGAAAGTAGTTGCCCCATTATCACTTATGTTATTAACAGGTATAATACCGGGCACATTTCTGCTGAAGGTCGGTAATGACTGGATACTGAAGTCTATGCTGGGTATTGTAGTTGCTGGAATGGCAGTAGAAATGCTGACAAGAAAACCTGAAAAGAACGGGACAAAAAAATCTAATCCCATATTCCTTACGGTTATCGGCATACTTTCAGGTGTTTTGGCCGGACTTTACGGAATTGGTGCGCTTCTGGCAGCATATATCAGCAGAACTACAGAAAATAAAAGCCAGTTTCGTACCAATATCTGTTGTGTTTTTTTAGTTGATAATATATTCAGGTTTTTCTTATATTTGTTTACCGGAATATTAAATGTGGAAATATTCCATATGGCACTATTACTTTCACCTGCAGTTATTATTGGAATGATAATAGGTGTTAAAGTCGATTCAAATATGAAAGAGGAAACTGTAAAAAAGTCAGTAATTGCCTTACTGATAATAAGTGGTATGGTTTTATTTTTAAAAAGTTTTATAAATAGTTAACTAAAACTTCGCATATAAAAATTCCTATACAAACCTTGAAAAACCAATAAAAATTGACAATAAAAAAGCATGAACCTTAACGCTTTTGGTATAATTGAATCACGACAAACAAATAACCAAAACGGAGGTTCATGCTA
>JBEHWK010000256.1:0-2732 GCA_040217795.1 Clostridiaceae bacterium | reverse complement strand
GAAAGGAAAGAAAGCATCCAGCAAATCATTTATTTGGATACATAGAAGCGGAGACTGTGAAGGTCCGCCAATAATTTTATACCAATATACAAGGAGTCGTTCAGGTGATCACGCAAAGAAATTCCTTGAAGGATTTGAATCTTATCATGTAAGTGATGCATATTCTGGATATGAAAAGGTTGAAGGAATTATCAGATGTCTATGTTTTAGTCATCTAAGGAGATATTATCTGGATGCCATCCCATTGGATTCTAGTAAAAAAGAGATTCCCGGATCTGGCGGAGCCATTGGTCGGGCTTATTGTGATAAACTCTTTAAACTAGAAAGAAAATGGAAAGAGTTGAGCCCAAAGGAGAGAAAAAAGAACAGGCTTATATATAGCGTCCCTGTACTGGATGCCTTTTTCGCATGGGCAGAAAACACATTCACTAATCAAGATGCTTTAAAAAAAGCTTTGAAATATACCCTAAATCATAAAAAATATTTTACTAATTTCCTGCTTGATGGACGAATACCATTATCTAATAATTTGTCTGAGATTGCAGTGAAGCCCGTGGCAATCACACGAAAAAATTCGCTGTTTTCTGATTCGCCCGCGGGAGCGGAAGCATCTGCAGTTATATTCAGCATAATAAACACAGCAGCAGCCAATAATCTGGATGCTTATAAATACCTTGAATATATCTTTCGCAAGCTGCCCAATATTAATTTTTTATCAGACCACTCAATGCTTGAAGAATATTTGCCTTGGGCAGAGAAAGTGCAGCTTGAATGCAGAATAAATACAGAAGAAACAGAAATTAACCAAGAGGAGGGAACTTGCAGTGAGTCAGCCTAATATTGACTACATGATGAACATGACTAAGGAATTTCTTAGCGGAAAAATTGATGATATATCTTATACCCTTGATTTTCCCTATGAGCTGGAAAAGAGATACAACAAAATGCACCGAGAAGATGATGACTATTGTGAATTGATCCATGAATGCCTTTATGAAGAAGGTATTGCTTTGTACGATGACCTATCGGATTCAGAATTTAAAAAACTTATAAGAAAACAATACAACTACATTAAGAAAATTGCAAAAGAAGGATTCTATTAAAAAAGCAGCTTCACAGGGGTTTGTGAAGCTGCTTTTTTACAATACGGTAGGTGTTCCACCACTTACATTTTGTTTAGCTTTTTCTGTGCTTTATTTGTATCTTCAGTAGCTTTTGTAACTCTACCTTCAAAATCATTTAAAGATCCTTCAACCTTATCAAAAGATTCTTGCGCTTTATCTGATGCTGTTTTTACTTTATTAGATAGTTCGCTTAGTTCTGCCAATCGAATGTTTTCTAAGTTTATGTGATCCCATAGTTTTTGAATTCCTTTTTTAGCTTCTTCATTAGCTTCTTCATTAGTTTCTTTATCCTCTATCACTTTCTTAATATCCTTAATCTTAGCTGAAAAAAAATCTCTATCCTCAACACTATTAAGCAAAAAAAGTACTCTAGTTACACTAGAGTACTCATGCCTATAGCCACTTGAATAAATAGACGTGAATTTCTCTACATATTCATTTAATGTATTCTCATTTAGTTCAGATAGATTTGCTAAATCTGTAATTAACTTTATAAACTCACCAGCCTTATTATCATTAGCCATAATACTCACCTCTAATTATAAGTCTCTTGCATCTTTTCTATTGTTATTACTTCATCTCGGTTTGGTGCATAAGTATCCATCCAAGGTGATTCAGAATGAGTTTTTTGTACTAATGCCCAAGCACTAAGCCGACTCATCTCCTCAATGATTGGATCAATTATATTCCTCTCCTCATCTTCCAATTCAACATCTGATTGGCGAGTTGTAATATCACTTGATGAATAATTATTATATTCATAATACACACTAGGCACAACTGGCCCGTATTTCCAAGCTTTTATATCATCTTTAAATAACACCTCACCATCAGTTTGGCTCATAAATTCTCCTTGAACATAGTATAATATTTTTTGTAATTGCAAGTTGCTCACAGGTCTGCCAAAATCAATGCACTTATTTATTATATACTTTGCAATATCAATTGCTTTATACATAAAAATTCCTCCATATCAAACTAACTATAATTAGTACACTTTTCCTATTCTATGTTATCAACATTAATTATACATCTTTATTACTTATATTTCCAATCAAGTCATATACTCATAGAGCACATATTCTTAGCTAGAACATAATATATCTTTAAATTTCTTATTATTACATAGAATATATATATTTATCTCCATTTTACTAATATTTTAATCTTCATTTTACAAATAAAACCTAGAGTATTTCTCCTAGGCTTCAGCTACTAAATAAGCCTAGAGTCCACTAGGCTTGAATCTTTATGAACTACTTAATTTTGAAATAAACCATGAACAAAAGATGATATTTCTGGCCATTTAGCTATTAAAAAGCTTCCACCCGAAGCAACTGCTTCTCTTAAAACACTTAGCCCCTCAGCTCCATCTTTTAATTTTCCTATATTTTCTGAACCAGTCAATATTTTACCAACTATATTGTGTTTATTTTCATCCTTGAGTTCATCATCTATTTTTTCTATTTTTTCAACAATCTCCTTGTCACCAGACATGCATGCAATACTTGCGGCAACTGATAAACTACTGTCAACTCTCTCTATGTTTTTAAAATGTTGTTCTTCCTTAATACCTGTAATATTTTTTATAGAGGAAATTATATTTTG
>JBEHWK010000255.1:0-2738 GCA_040217795.1 Clostridiaceae bacterium | reverse complement strand
GTTGTTGAAAAAATTATTCAGGTTTATAATGAAAATGCATTGAAAAAAGAAAGACTTGGAGATTACATAGACAGAATAGGACTAGATGCCTTTAAAGGACAAATAGGATTATAAAATGGTGGTGCTTGGCACCACCATTTTTTATGCATGGATTTTATGCATGGAATTATATTTGTGAGTTTTGGACAAGCCTTGGAATTTTGTCTTAATCATTTTGGAGCTGCTTCTTGTTTTTTGGGTTTTAAATCTATATTAATGTGTTTTAATTAAGTGTTGATAAATTATCTGCTTCATCTCGCAGTTACTTACCAACTTATATAGAATTAAGAATATTCTTATTGGACAAGCTTTAACCAAGTTTTATGAGGCCTTTTTAAACCCGTCAAACTGAACTTTATCAAATTCATATACTTTTAATTGTTTTTTTCCTCTTGCAAGCTTATTTAATAGGGCTTGTGCAATAGTATCTTTATTTTCAACTGTTATCCTGAATAAATTAATATAATAGCTTATATATTTGCTTGCCACACCGGAAAAAATGTATAAGAATCTCTTGAAACTCAGTGATTGAGCCTGAGCTTTTCCGATATTCATTCCTTCTATCGAATAAGTCAAGCTTCCCTTCATATTAAGGAGAAGATTATTATCCCTTGCAAAATTAATATATACTTGTCTTCTGGGACTTCCAAGCACCCGTCCATTTTTAATTACCGGAGCCAGTACCTTGTCTAAAACTTCTCTTGTTATTTCATTTTTCACAGGGGCTTTTACAAGGGTATTCCCTTCTGAATCTTTAGAACTCAATATCATTACAAATCCTCTCTCATTCCTGAAGAGTGGCTTTTTTGAGTGATTTCCTTTAAAGTTTTCCTTCATTTTCATCTCATGGACGTCTATGTTTTTTGAAAGTTCACAGTCCTTTATCTGTGTTCCAACTACGCTTAAAATCTTATGTCTCCAATAGAAACTTGTGGTGAGGCAGATACCAAGGTATCTGGTTATTTCCCTTAAGGTGAGGCTTTCCTTCATACAAAATAGGTACTTTATCCACATTTCAAGAGGTCTTTTGCTGTACATAAAGGGAGAGCCTGTCATTTCTGAAAAACTCTTTCTGCAGGATTTGCATATGTATCTCTGTTTTCTTTGCTTTGTTTTTCCGTTTCGATTTATGTTTTTGCTGCTGCAGTTGGGGCATTCATTGGGGGAAGCTGATTTCATGCTCTTGAGAGCATTTTCAATGTCGGCTTCATTAAAGATATCTTCAGGCTTTAGAAACATTTTTCTGAACTCTATTTCATAGCGGTTAAAATACATCATCTGAATCAACTCCCGGGAATATATTCCTTTGAATTTTTGACATAGATTAATGGTTTTAATCAATTTCAAAAAAATATCTTCAGATTCTATTTATTGTGAATGGGAATATTCTATCAACACTTTGTTAAAACAGATGAATATGGATAAATCACCAATAAAATTTATACTTATCAAAATCTGTATCAGTGAATCAATAGCTTGGACTGAATAAAAATCAGATGATTAAAAATGTAAAAAAACTGCTTCAAAAATTGAAACAGCTTTAACAGTGATTTCTATCTGGATTTATGTTTCTTGAACCCTTTATCAGGCTTTTTGCCGGTATTCTGTTTTTTCTTGCCGATGCCACCGCCACCAGCAGGTTTATCTGATGAAGGCTTCACTGATGCAGGATTTCTTGGCTTTGAATTAGTGTCCTTGTTTCTTGGTGGGTTTGGAGGAATAAGGCATTTTGAACCAAAGCCGATTAAATCCTCTCTTCCTGCTTTTATCAGGGCTTTTTTCACAAGGTTATAATTCTTTGGAACTCTGAACTGGATCAATGCCCTCTGCATATCTTTTTCTTCCTGAGTTTTAGGAGTATATACTTTTTCTCCTGTAAGAGGATTTACCCCAGTATAATATATTGTTGTGGAAAGGGATCCGGGCGTAGGGTAAAAATCCTGTATCTGCTCAGGGTTGTAACCCATTTCCTTCACATACAAAGCAAGTTCAATTGCTGAATTCAAGTCTGAGCCAGGGTGTGAACTCATTAAATAAGGAACAAGGAACTGTTTTTTGTTCAGGGCTTTATTTATGTCAAAATATTTTTTTACAAACCTGTCATATACATCTCTTCCCGGTTTTCCCATCTGAGCCAGAACTTTCGGAGAAACATGCTCCGGAGCAACCTTTAGCTGTCCGCTTATGTGATGTTGACAAAGCTCCCTGAAAAATTCCCCGTTTTTATCATGAATCAGATAATCATATCTTATTCCGGAACGTATAAATACTTTCTTAATGCCGGGAAGGCTTCGAACTCTTCTTAGGACACTGAGATATTCCTGGTGGTCAATTATAAGATTTTTGCAGGGTTTAGGGAACATGCATTGTCTGGCTTTGCAGGTTCCGTGCTCTTCCTGGGGTTTGCAGGATCTGTGCCTGAAATTTGCTGTAGGTCCTCCGATATCATGGATGTATCCCTTGAAATCATCCAATGTTGTAAGGAGTTTAGCTTCATCCACAATTGAATCAGCTGTTCTGTGCTGAATAATTCTTCCCTGGTGGAAGGTAAGAGCGCAGAAGGAACAGGAGCCGAAACACCCTCTGTGTGAGGTTATGGAAAACTTCACTTCTGTAATTGCAGGGATTCCTCCCAATGAATCATAGATTGGGTGAGGTTTTCTTGTATAAGGAAGATTGTAGGTAAAATCCATTTCTTC
>JBEHWK010000254.1:0-2790 GCA_040217795.1 Clostridiaceae bacterium | reverse complement strand
TGGAATGCAGTCAGAGATATAACAGAAAGCAAAATATAAAACAGGAAATCAAGAATTTCTATACAAAGTGGAACAAGCCGATTTTTTTTGGAGAGTTGGGATTCCCGCCTGCAGATAAGGCATCCATTGAACCGTGGTCTCCATACAGATCCAATAAAGCCAACGGTTTGGAACAGGCTAACTGCTTTCAGGCATATAAAACAGTTTTTGAAAAGGAACCATGGAATTTAGGTTTCTCCATATTTGCCATCGGCAATACTAACGAAGATAATCACTACTATCCAAGTGACGCCAGTATTGAAGTTATAAGAGGATGGTATTTGAATTGAAGATCCTTTAAATAACCATAAGTTTATGAAAAAGAGAAAAGGTTCAAGATTCTGAACCTTTTTTTGATATGTTGCGTTAGATTTCTACAGGCACATCTGACGGAAGCATTCTCTTTACATATTTAATACTAAATCCGTCTTATTCATTTTGGCATCTTTTATTTCTGGCTTAGCGTTACAATACCATTTATATGCTAATTCCAATCCATTCAATAAATCAATTTGCGGCATATACAACCCATCTTTTTCAGCTTTTTTTGTATCCAACAGATAGGTAATGTTTCTAAAAGGAAAATACTCCCTTACGCCTATTTTTAATTTTCCACTATCTATTTTTTTTATATTTACTTTTTTATTCACTGCCTTCGCAGTTGTTTCAACAAGCTGCTCCCAGGTTACACTCTGAGGATGAGTTACATTGTATGCTTGCCCTATTGCCTGTTCAGAATATAAGGCACTTTCAAATACTTTGACTAAATCACTTATGTATATAAATTGTGTCTTCTCAATACCACCTGGTACAGGAATATCCAGTCCTTTTGCTATCCTGTCAAATAAAAAGCTTTCCCTGTATATATTATTCTCTTCTCCATATATGTAAGTTGGCCTGAATATAGTTACAGGAAAGTTTTCCTTTTTGTATAATTCAAATAAATAGTCTTCAGTGATCTTTTTATCTAATCCATAGCTTCCCCAATTTACATTTTCACCTCGTGTAAATTGTTCTGTAACTATCTCATTTGAAGGTTCATATACTGCCCCTGAGCTGCAAAATACATATCTTTTTAAGTTTTCCTTATTTAAAACCGAAATTAACTTTTGTACATCGTCCTTTACATATGCTGAGATATCAAAAACATAATCATATCTTTCATTTGAGACATTTTCTTTTAAATCTTCAATTGATTTTCTATCACCTTTAAAGTGTTTTCTGATTCCATCATATTTAACCGGTCTGATTCCTCTTGTAAATATGTCCACAACATAACCCCTTGATATTAAATACTTTGTTAATGAACTGCTTACAAATTCAGTTCCTCCCATAACTAGTATATTCATGTTTTGATTTCCTTTCATTTTATGTAAGAGTGGCTGTTTTCAAATGCTTCACTCGAGCTCCGATTAAGAATATTGTTAACTCATATACTAAAGATTTTGCTCATTTTTCTTACTATAAAGATATATTTATCACCATTCGCTTTATAAGAAGAATGGTAAGTATTATATATAATCAATAAAACCATCCTTTTTATAGCCATATACCTTTATAGAGTCCTTCAAAACTTCCCCAGCTACATGGACTTTTCTTAGTATATTAATAATATCATTTTTTATTTCTTCATTATGTACTTTCATTTCTAACCATTCAATAGTATCATATCCACCCAATCTAAAATGATAGAACCATTCTGTATCCCAATTGCTTATATATCCATTATCAATATTTTTTACTCTCCATTGTATTGCTAATGGGTAATCATACATGGCTAACCTGATTTCTTCCCATTTTGTATTATTCATCAAACTTTGATATTCATTATAAGACATTCTTATTTAACTCCCTAAAACATACGTCTTTATGTTTGTATGTACACAATAAAATACGATTGTTCATTTACTTTATTATATAAAAAACTGCAATATATTTCAATTTTTGAGATGTTTGTATAAAATTTGGTTTTATAACCCTGAAATCCTTTAAGCCAATACCAATTTAAAAGATATCCTAGTATTTCTGCTTTTCATTTTCTTCAGATTTATTAAACAGAATTTCCAGCTTGCTGGCCAGCTTCACTATCTGCCTTCTTCAGGCTGTGGGCATAAATATCTGTGGTGGTTGATGTTTTAGCGTGACCAGTCTTTTGCTTACTGTAGTGACATCAACACCCTGTCTTATTAACAATGTGGCTGATGTATGCCTTAATCCATGGAAATTAACTTCATCCTTTTGTAGAGGATATAAATGATTTGTTGAAAAATTAGGAGATTAATAAAATCTTTGACTGCCTATAATACAGTAAACAAAAAGAACCCCAGGCCAAGTGAGGAACAAATCACTCACCAAGTTACTAGGATTCCTGGGTTTGTTTTCACTTAAGTGAGAACTTATGCATTATTTATCTGTTTTTTTATTATTAAATAAAATTGGTGGAAACCGGAAATTGCCGGTATATATACATATGCCATGGCTAAAAACACTAGTGGAAGGGGAATTACAGTATGCTTTCCAAGAAAAATTCCAATAGCAACACACATAGTAGTAAAAATACTTACATATCTCTTGTTAACAGGGTTTCTGACATACTTACTTTTAGTCTTATTTTTGATATTAAATATTACTGCCATCACAATAAGCATATATATAATATAACTTATTAAAATCCTTAAATGAGCGGAATCACTATCATATTCATACAAAAATATGTTTGTTGAAAGAAACATATAATAAATTGAACTTCCC
>JBEHWK010000253.1:0-2822 GCA_040217795.1 Clostridiaceae bacterium | reverse complement strand
TAAATTTGGTGATGATGATACAAAGGTAACACCCCTTCCCATTCCGAACAGGATGGTTAAGCTTTGAGATGCCGATGGTACTGCACGGGAGACTGTGTGGGAGAGTAGGGAGTCGCCAAATTCATGGCTCGATAGCTCAGTCGGTAGAGCAGAGGACTGAAAATCCTCGTGTCGCTGGTTCGATTCCTGCTCGAGCCACCAAAAAGATCTAGGTTAACTAGGTCTTTTTTTTTGCATTTTTTTAATAGGTATAAATCAACATGCATAAGGTAAGTTTCCCTAAAGGAATCCTATATAATCTCTTGAAAATCAAAATAAAACTAACACTTTACTACTACTATGGTTATAAAAACAATAGATAAAATTCAGGAGTAGTATATGAATTAAAAAGAGATACTAAAATCAGGTGGTAATTATGGAAGAACTAAAAAAAATAATAAATATAATTGTAAATTCCCCTTTCGAAGTGGTATTTGTTGCACTTCTTATTATATTTATGTCAGTAATTTTGAAAAAGATTTTCTTAATATATGTTTCAAGATGGTGTAAGGAAACTGTAAAAAGTACAAAGAACATATTTGATGATAAATTATTTGAGGCTTTAGAGAAACCATTAGCGTTCTTAATAACTATGCTCGGGATATACTTTGCATTAAAATACATATCCAGAGAATTATATTATAAAGAAATAACTTCAGTCAACAGAAAGGTATTAAAGACTTCCTGGGTTATATTTATAACATGGGTTACAAATAATGTTACAACGAAAAAATCATTACTATACAATCGGGTGAAAAGAAAATATGAGGGCAATGTATACAAAATAGTATTTCCATTCATATCTATTATAATAAGAATTATAGTTGTAATTATTTCTATAAGTATTTTAGCAAGGGAATTTGGATTTTCAGGATTTATAACAGGGTTAGGAGTTTCAGGAGTGGTTTTTGCACTAGCAGCTCAAGAAACCTTTTCAAATCTTTTTGGAGGAATGGTAATACTAATTGACAGACCTTTTTCCATAGGGGATTGGGTTCAAACACCGGAAGTTGAAGGGATAATAAAAGAAATTACATTCAGAAGCACAAAAATAACAACTTTTTCTCAGGCAATAGTTACTGTTCCAAATGCAAAGTTAGCAAATTCATATATTACTAATTGGACACAAAGAAATGAAAGGAGAATCTTCTTTAGATTATATTTAGATAATAGGACAGAAGCAAAAAAAATAAGAAGAATTGTCAAAATAATTGAATGTTTTTTAAAAAGTGATTCCAGAGTAAATAAGGATTTAATAATTGTTACTTTTGATGAATTCGGAAGAGAGAGTTTAAATTTGTATATATATTTTTATACAAATGTTATGGATTTTTTTCTATACCAAAAAACTAAAGAGGATATTAACTTTAAAATACTTGAAATTTTAGAAGTAGAAAAAATTAATTTAGCAATTAACAGAACCAGGGTATATTTATCTGAAGAGTAGGACAGAAATACTATAAATATTATTAACATTTTCTCGCTAGAAACATCAAGAATTTGTGGATAAACTATAAATATAGTGTTATCTATGTGAATGAAAATTTTAGGAGTAGGATATAAACATATTGCTATAATTTCTGATAAGAGGGATCGTAAAGGTATTCTTTATGTTATGCATAATTCCTATCGAACAGCATTGGAGGTTAAATTAAGCTGGTTTCATAATCCGATTCATGGGTACTATAGATGAAGATATTAGGTTGAAATAAGCAACATAAGAAAAAACCCGGCAGAAAAGTTTCTGCAGGGTTACTGTCTATCAGATATTTTCAATTTGCCAGTCTATGTTTTTTTTCCCTAAGGATTTTAAGAATTCATTGCTTTTAGAAAAAGGTTTTGAACCAAAAAAGCCTCTGGATGCAGATAGAGGACTAGGATGGACTGACTTTATAATATAGTGCTGAGGATTAGTTATAATTTTTTCTTTTGCTATAGCATTATTTCCCCATAGTATAAAAACTACTGGATCTTCTCGTTGATTTAAAATAGAGATTATCTTATCAGTAAGTATCTCCCAGCCTTTTCCCTTATGAGAATTTGCAGTATGAGCTCTTACAGTTAATGAAGTATTTAAAAGTAATACACCTTGATCAGCCCATTTTTTCAGGTATCCGTTATTTGGAATGTAACATCCTAAATCATCTTTTAATTCCTTATAGATATTGACTAAAGATGGAGGAAGCTTAGTGCCTGGCTTTACTGAAAAACTTAAACCATGTGCCTGCCCAGGTCCGTGATATGGATCCTGACCAAGGATTACCACTTTTACATCCTCATATGATGTGTAATTAAGAGAATTAAATATATCATCCATTGCGGGGTAAACCGTTGAATTTTTATACTCCATAATAAGAAATTGCCTAAGATTTAGGTAATATTCTTTAGAAAATTCATCTTGTAAAAATTTTTGCCAACTATTTTTTATATTTACAGCCATAATAATCACCCTAAAATAGTATATCACGTTTATAAAGATAATAAACCGTAAATAAAAGAAATCCAAAGAAAACGTTATAAAAGGGACACTTTTCCTGGTGTATCAGTATCAGAAATATGTTGAAATTTTAAGAAATATGGAGTATTATAGTTTTATAGTCGCTTAAATAGACTTTTTGTAGAATAATGACGAAATTTATATGGTAAGATACTACTTGTCGCTGCGAGAGAGCAGAGATGAAACAAACAAACTGGTCTTTGAAAATTAAACAGAGGAATAAGAAGTAAGATTTAGAAATAAACTTAAGTCAACGTAATCTTTTGAGTTAGATTAAGCTTTCAAA
>JBEHWK010000252.1:0-2824 GCA_040217795.1 Clostridiaceae bacterium | reverse complement strand
CTCACAGATGAACTGGCTGATATTTCATTGATACAGGCTTTCCAGATGCTAATTCAGCTTTTCATAGATACTTGTTCAGATAGGTTGTCACTATCTGCAGATGAAATTGAAAAACTAATGGATGCATTTTTATTAGCTCTTCCAAATGTGCTAAGAAAAAGGCTTGATTTGTGTACCAAAAACTAATCGAATTATCGTCAGCTATTGAATTTTCATGGTTTATAGAAACTATTCTTGTGCGAAGTTTAAGTAGTTAATAAAAATAAGTACATAATTATGTTATGATTATTTGGGTGAATGTTCAGATAAAACGAAATTTATCTGAACTGGAAGGAGACTAATATGTCAATACAAATTATTTCAACAGGCAGTTATTTACCGGAATTAATAGTATCTAATGATGATATGACTTCATTTTTAGATACCAGTGACGAATGGATAACATCTCGTTCTGGAATTAAGAGCAGGCATATAGCTGCAAAGGAAACAACTACTTATATGGGGGCAAAAGCTGCAAAGCTTGCACTGGAAAGAAGTGGACTAAAACCTGAAGATATTGATTTAATAGTATGTGCAACTCTTACTCCGGATACCTTTGCACCTATGGTAGCAGCAAATATTCAGAAAGAGCTAGGAATTGAAAGTGCTGCTGCATTTGATATGAATGCTAATTGTTCAGGTTTTATATATGCTGTAACTATAGCAGAGAGTATGATGAAAAATTGTGGATATAAAAATTCAATTGTGGTTGGTTCTGATGCCAACAGCCAGATATTAGACTGGAGTGACAGAGCTACCTGTGTACTTTTTGGGGATGGTGCAGGTGCTGTAGTTCTGTCAGACAATGAAAAGAGAGGAATAATTTCATCTTATCTCAATTGCATACCAGATAAGGATGAAGCTTTGTCCCGCAAGTGTGTATTGTATAAAACACCCTTTTTTAATAGTGAACGAACAGAGGATACAAAAGTTAAAATGAAAGGCCAGAATGTAATGCGTTTTGCTGTAAGGGCATGTATTGAAGCAGTTGAAATTGTTATGAAAAAGGCCGATGTTTCAATGGAGGATATAAAGTTTATTGTGCCGCATCAGGCAAATAAAAGGATTATAGATACTGCTGCTAAAACTATGGGTGTTGATATAAATAAGTTCTTTGTTAATATAGACATGACTGGCAATACCTCATCAGCAACCATCCCAATCGCACTTGACGAAATGATCAGAAACAATCTTATTAAGCGAGGGGATCTGATTATGTTCGTAGCTTTTGGCGGCGGGCTTTCTTCAGGTGCAATACTGCTTGAATGGTGATGTTTGTGTGCAAACACCTGGTAAATATGTACTCATATGAAAAAAATAATGTGCAATAGATAGACAATGAATTTGAGCTCTTCATGTAGTTATCGGGGTCTTTAACTGCACTGTAAATACCACTTTAACAACAAAATTCGAGAGAGACAAATTGTCCCTCTCGAATTTTGTCAGTCCTGATTTAAATTTCTGTTCTTATTACTTCAACTTTATATCCGTCAGGATCAGTTACAAAATAATATCTTGGAGCTTCTCCAGGAAGCCCTTTCAGATCAGTAACCTCATATCCCAATGCTATATGCTTTTCTCTGAATTCTTCAAGATTTGGTACACCGATAGCAGTGTGACTGAATCCATTACCTATCTCATATGGTTTTTCCTGATCATAATTGTAGGTAAGTTCAATTTCATAACCGCCTGGTTCATTTGATAAGTATACAAGAGTAAACTTATATTCCGGAAAATCCTTTCTTTTTGTTTCCACAAGGCCTAAAGCTTCCTTATAAAACTTAAGAGACTTATCTAAATCTTTTACTCTGATGCATGTATGCAGCATTTTTACTGTCATCTCACTATTCCCCCACTTCATATTATAATTTTTCTAAATCAATAATAACATATAATGATTTTCTTATAAAGAATTCCGGAGATTCAGGATTTGGGAATATTCCCTTTCATGAGATAGAAGTTTATGTGAATCAAGATCTCTCATTGATTTCGCTCCTTTGAAAATTTTCCAAAACATAAATCAGGCATATTGTTTGTATATTTAAAAGGAGTATACTTAAATCAGAGGGATCAGAACATATGAAAAGGAACCAACTTCAACTAAAAACTTATTCACATTAAAGCTTCCGGGAGTCAAACCTATCAGGAAGTGAAGCTCTAATATGCATAAGTTAAGTTTCAGTAAAGTTTCCTTACAAAATAAGTTGGAAGGTGAGATTATGAAAAAAATATTTTCATTTATGCTTATTTTATGCATCAGTTTTTCTTTGTCTGGCTGTATAAACAAGAAGACAGAGACACCGTCAAACAATGATTCTCAGCAGACCAATAATAGTGGCACCGAGGGTACTGAGCAGTCAGATGAAAGTGATAAGAGTACAGTTAAAAGCCTGGTGGAAAGCTTCGGCAAAAAGCTTCAGATGGTATCTTTGTTGGCTCCTGCGGATACAGTAAGTAAAAGCCTTGAGGAAAATTACGGAGAGTTTGTATCTGCTGACCTTTTAGGAAAATGGAAGAATGACCCATCCAATGCACCAGGACGCATGGTTTCCAGCCCATGGCCAGACCGCATAGAGGTTGAATCAGTTGAAAAAATATCAGATGGATTATATGAGGTTAAAGGTCAAATAATTGAAATAACAAGTGTGGAACAGGAAAAAGGAGGAGCAGCTGCAAAGCGTTCTATTACTCTTAAGGTAAAAAAGGTTGATGACAAGTGGCTCATTGATGCTGTAACGTTAGGAGAATACACCAGTTCCAATTCAGTAATATATAGAAACTCCCA
>JBEHWK010000251.1:0-2839 GCA_040217795.1 Clostridiaceae bacterium | reverse complement strand
AAAAGCCTGGATAAATATAATTTACCCAGGCGGTCGATACTGCTCTTAAATCATGCTCCCTATGGTATATTCCATTTCCGCCAGTTGCATGACTATTTCTATTTGCTTTTAACATATTATAGCACACATACACTGAGGTATCAAGTGTGGGTGCCTCTAATAATCAGCCCAAGCACTGTTCCCAATGATAGGCATGTCAAAATAAAAACTCCAAGAGACACAAAATATTGAACTGAATTTTCAGGAACTTTTGCATTAAAGGTCAGCGGAGCAATTACAAAGATCATAATACTCATAATGAAAAGATGAATAAAGGCTGAAATGAAATTATTAAACGATGGAACCCATAAAGGTATGCCACCAACCTTATATGCCTTTTCCATTTCACTGCCTTAAAATTTACCGGCAGTGACGATGATTGAAGCTGAACTCCAACCTTTCCCTTTATGGTAATATTTCCGCTGTCATATTTTCTGATACCTTAAACGAATTCAAGAATAGTGGTTCTTCCTGCCCCGTTTGCACCCAGCAAAGCAAAGATTTCACCAGAATTCATAGTAAAAGACACATCTCTAATTACAGTATTGGCTCCATAGCTTTTTATTAAGTTGTCTACTTTGATAGCTGCACCCATGACCTCAGTTTATAAGCCATTATCTTTGCTTTACTTCTGAAAATAAGTATCCTTTAAGCCCGTCCCACAAGTAAAGCTTTCTAAGCTTCATAAAGTAATTAACAACTGCTGAATTTTCTTATTATTATCTATAATACCAAAAACGAGAAAAACTTGTACATAAATATACTGCTGAACCACGCCGCCTATTTCCTTATATTTTTTACGAAGATATAAAGGCTGATGCCTCTGCTTTTATTTAATATAACTTTTACATCAATTGTTCACAGGTGTATACTTAAAGTAAGTTTAATAATAAAATGCAGGTTTAATCAAAGTTAATTAATTAAAAGGGAAGTCGTACTTAAGTAATGATTCTTCAGTCAGATTAATTGGATTTTTTATATCCTATTGCTTTTTAGGACATGCCATAGCACAGTTCCTACACTATATACAATAGAGATGATTTAAAAAATTCCACTCAAAAATAAAGAAACCACTCCATTATCACTCTTTTTATTTCTAAAAGCACACTCATTATTGAAATGCCTTTTATCAAAGTAATACTTGAGAATTATACAAGCAATGTACTCATATTAGATAAGAATTTCAATAAAATTAATTAATGGAACTGGAACAGCTTTTGCAGCCGGTGCTGTTTTTAAAATGGGTGATATGGGAGCTGCCGACGTAAATCTGTATGCCCAGTGGACACCTATGAAAAATGACGTGACTTTTAATGTTAATGGAGCTCCATCCCCGGCATCAAACACCATTATAAGTGAAAACTATGATTCAAAATATGTGCTTCGGTATTATTTCTCCAACTTCTCCTTTAAAAGTAACACTCAAGTAGTATTTATGCTATAACTGATTAAGGCCGCTGCAAAACTGCAGCGGTTTTTTAGCGGTCTGACTCCATAGTTAATTATATCTGATTGCTTTTTTAGGGCACGCCGCAGCACATTTACCGCACTGTATACAATCAGGATGACTTAATAAATCACCTTTATACTCATATGGAACTATTCCTAATGAACATTTTTTCTCACATATTTTACAGGATGTACAGTCGGATGATACATGTAAAACTTTTTTCTCTATGCTGATTCTTGATATAAAGGATGCTATGCTTCCCATAGGGCAAAAGTGGCACCAGGTTCTGTGATTATACAGCAAAGACAGCAATATGCCCGCTAAAGTACTTAAAACAATTATTCTATAAAACACCATGCCAATACCATAAATATTCCCCCAATTATTTTTAATTCCTAATCCAAACACCCATAATACAAGTACTGTAAATACAAACCTGAAACAACCTGATTTCAGATAATCAGGCACTTTTCTTTTATTGCTGAATTTAGAGACTGCATTGTCATAAAAGTTTCCCCTGGGACATAGATTTCCGCACCAGAACCTGCCATTAAAAACCGATACAATTATTGGAGCTGTCATACAAATAACTGCTGCTGTTGCAAGCCTCATATCAATTATGCCTGCCAGTACAAAAACTATTAACAGTACAAATGAATATTTTTTCCACCATTTTAAAAACTTCTCCACTAAACCTTCCCCCTATTGATTATATAATGGCTTTATATTATATTCACTTTACATAAAAGTATCACTGAAAATTATCACACTTTAATTACTTTTTCTGATTCTTATAGTTCTGGATAGCATATAAAAAACCCAGCAAAAAGAAACAACGAGTATAATATCAAAAATAAAATCAAACAAAAACAGCTGTTTTGTGGTATCCGCCTGACCATTTCCCATGAATGGCATTGGATATTGAAGCAGGCTTATAAATAAAAGAGCCCAGAACAATTGAATTTTATCCGTTATTTCCTTGTTCCTTTTATTTTTTAAATATATAAATAATGAAGTGAAGAAAGAAGCAGCATAAACTAAAACTATAAATATAAAGTTTTTGGGAAGATGTTCTGATCTATAGTCTGACCACAAAGTAAATCTGTGAAAATCCCTGATTGGCTTCAGACTGTAACTCTGTTTATACTTTCCCAGATATGTGCCGGTAAAAAATGCATGCTCCGCAGTATATTCCATGCCCTTAATCAATCTTAAAGGATGGGTTATATAGAATTTCACCAGCTTGCCATTGCTCATTTTACTGTAGAATTCATTTTCAGTAATTTCACTATGCGGAACATATTTTACATATTCTTTATTCTCCAGGTATGAATGCTTTCCAGCTTCTAC
>JBEHWK010000250.1:0-2890 GCA_040217795.1 Clostridiaceae bacterium | reverse complement strand
CAAAAATATCTTAATATAGAAAGTAGGTGAAACCATGGAATATTCATTGACAATGACATTTGTTGCGGCTAGCGGGGATAAGGTATCTATAACTATTACCGGTGTTAAAAACACTATTACCGAAGCTGAAGTATCTGCATTAATGGATACAATAATTGCTAAGGTGCGACTTGTTGCTATTTAAAAAGAATAGCCTAATTAGAATGATTAAATTCATAAATTAGAACTGTTATTACGAGAAATCAAATGAAGGGGTAACGCCCTGAAGGGTTTCCGCTGAGATTCCGATTAGCGTTTTGCTGAGTAAACAGCAAAAGGTTAAAAGCTCGGTAAAGTCGGCTGAGAGCCACCGTAAGTAGAAAAAAGAATACTTTTTTCTACACGAAATGCAAACTAGAGGTAGTTGAGTGGTGATAGGACGGGTGTCTATAAAATATCTATGGTTAGGATGCTGCTAAAGCAGCTGACGAAGTTGGGAATGTACGGGTCTAAAGATTATATATCTAGAAATGGATATAACACATATGTGTAGTAAGTGTGGATGAGTAAAAATTTTGGCTATGAAAATCCATATAGTGTTACAGGCACTATCAAGCTTACAGGCTTACACTAACAACCTAAGGATATATGTAAAGATAGTAATAACGGAACAAGGAAAGCTTGGAATATGGAGGTTTTACTGCCTGTGAAGTATTGGTAAGGAAAAGACTACTCTATAACTTATCTTAATCCAAGTGAAAGAGGTGGCATGAAGCTACGATAGTTGTTGTAATGACAATTTAAGCAATAGCCACTAGACAATTGTTATTTGAAAATTAAATACTGAATAATTCAAGGTTCGAGTAAGACTAAGAGATGTTTATCTAAATTTGTATAGATACAAAGGAGGACAAACAGACTTGAAGGAAGGCTTAAAATTAGAGAAAAGACAATTGCTAAGAAACAATGAATATTACTCAACTCAGAATGAATTTGATAATCTGTATAAACAATCTTGTACTAACAAAAATTTCACCAAATTAATGAAGTATATAACATCTAGAAATAATATCCTTCTAGCATATAGAAATATTAAGAGGAATAAAGGTTCCTTAACAGTTGGAACCGATAATCTTAATACAAACTATTTCAAAGATATGGAAACCGAAAAATTTGTTGAACTTATCCAAAATAAATTTGCAAACTATAGGCCTAAAAGTGTGCGAAGAGTTGAAATTCCTAAAGCAAATGGCTCAACTAGACCTTTAGGAATACCTTGTATAGAAGATAGAATCATCCAACAGTGCATAAAACAAGTTCTAGAACCTATCTGTGAAGCTAAATTTCATGCTCATAGTTATGGCTTCAGACCTAATAGGTCAACAAAACATGCTATTGCTAGGTGTATGTACCTTATGAACAGCTCACATCTGCACTATGTAGTTGATATTGATATCAAAGGTTTCTTTGATAATGTCAATCACAACAAGCTCAAAAAACAAATGTGGAATATAGGTATTCAAGATAAAAACTTAATCAGCATAATTGGAAAAATATTAAAATCAGAAATACAAGGTATGGGAATCCCGATAAAAGGAACGCCACAAGGTGGCATTATAAGTCCTTTATTATCCAATATAGTTTTAAATGAATTGGATTGGTGGATTAGTTCCCAATGGGAAACCTTTGTAACAAACTATAAATATGTTCAAAATGCACATAAATATAGAGCAATGAAAACTACAAACTTAAAAGAAATATGGTTAGTACGTTACGCAGATGATTTTAAAATATTCTGTAAAGATTATAAAACCGCACAGAAAATCTATAATGCTACAAGATTATGGTTGAAAGAAAGACTGGGCCTAAACATAAGTCCAGAAAAATCAAAAATAACTAACTTAAGAAAAAATTATACAGACTTTCTAGGATTTAAACTTACAGTCAAGCCTAAAAGAAATAGATTTGTTTGTCAAAGCAGAATGAGTGACAAAGCCAGGAAAAATACGATTAACAATCTTAAAAATCAAATAAAAAGGATTAAAAAGCTTGGAAATAATAAAGAGATATCAAGGTTAAATTCAATGATATTAGGAAGTCATAATTATTATAATATTGCCACCTATGTAAATTTAGATTTTCGTAAAATAAGTTTCTTAGTCACAAAAACCTTAGAAATTCGCTTAGGGGATTGGACATCAAATAAGCCTAATTTTTCCGAAACGTATAAACGTCTGTACGGAAGCTATCGCGGTAAAGTACGGTCAATCAATAATATCACTATATACCCAATTTATGGGTGTAAAACAAAACCACCCATGAATTTTAATCAAAATATATGTAATTTCACCGAAAAAGGCCGACTGCTAATTCATAGCAACCTTAAAGGATATAATCATTTGATAAAATATCTTTTAACATCTATGAATAACAGTGAAAATGCTGAGTTTAAAGATAACACGTTATCTTTAATAGCAGGCCAAAAAGGTAAATGTTACATAACCGGGTTAGCTTTAGAAACCAATAATATGATATGCCATCATAAAAAACCAAAAAGTAATGGCGGAACCGATGAATATAAAAATCTTGTTTGGATATGCACTGAAGCTCATATATTAATACATTGTACCGAACAAGATATCATCAGTAAATACCTAGGTTTATTGTCCCTTGATAAAAAGGGAATAAAACGTGTCAATTCTTTAAGAAAGTTAGTAGGAAATTCAGTTATTTAATTAAAGAATAATAAATGTTGGAACGCCGTATGAGGTGAAAGTCTCACGTACGGTGTGAGGCAGGGGAAAAGGCAGAGATAATCTCAAAGCCTTACCTATTGCTATGACATTTTCTTAACTAAGGGCGGTGCATTAACTGGTAAATATGCTGCTCAGTTGACTGAAAGAGCTGTTAC
>JBEHWK010000249.1:0-3013 GCA_040217795.1 Clostridiaceae bacterium | reverse complement strand
ATACCTCTTCTTATAGCATCCTTCATCAATATTTGTGTAGAAAGTTCCAAATCCTCATAACCTATAAGGCTGAAATCCTGTTTTTCACTTATATCATGATACTCTTCAGCCTTTTCCATATGAAATCCTACATAAGAGTCTTTTCTTATTCCTTCTGTAATAATCGATGCATATGTCTTGCTGGTATCTTTCAACTTTTCTTTTGAAGATGCAATAATCCTTTCAAGATAATCCTTCTTAATGTTAATTTTTCTTACTAAAAACTCTATTTCACCCAATATTTTAATTGCCTCTTCCCTTAAAGAAACTCTGTTTCCCTCATTATTATATATACGAGTATCTTCTTCTCTTCCTTTAACAGTGGCTATATTGTGATTCATATTAGCAAAATTCTGTTCTTTTGGTCCAAGTGAACTGTCTTTCCTAAACAGAGAATAAATCAAAAACAAGTGTACCAGATATAAATCTTCTATGAATATTCCATTCTTATTTAATGGATTTAAATCCAATATTCTTATCTCCAGATACTCTATCCCATTTTCCAATAGGTTTTCAAGGGAACATCTCTTACAGGTACTTTTCAATCTTATCGGGCCATAGTATTCGCTTGGGTTTTCCAGTTTCTGTTCCACTATCAGATTCTGGATGCTTTTTATATATGCACCCAGGGAATCATAATTCACAATAAAATCCTCTTTATTTTTATATCCCCATTTGCTGTTTCTTAATGATATTATGTCCTTAAAACAACAATTTTTATCTGTTGAATCATTTATAGAATCAGTGCACTTTTCTATATAACTTTCATGAAATATTGGACTTGCTCCTGTAAGATAAATCAATATCCACCTGTATTTTAAGAAGTTTCTCGTAACCTTAAGATATATATTATTTCTGAAATCCTTATAGCTTTCATTTGTTCCTGACTTCTTAAACAGTTCCTGTAGAAACTTCTCATTAAAAGAAAAGTTATAATGTATCCCGGATATCAGCTGTTTCTTTCTCCCGTATTTTTCTGACAAATGTTCCCTGTAGATTCTTTCTTCTTTCCCTTCCTCGCTGAAAACAGCTATAGGGATATCATCATTATCTGGCAAAATAGGAGGATTGCTCTGGGGCCATAAGTATTCATCTCCAATGGATAATGAAACTATATTATGAAGATTTTCAACAAAATCATACATTTCCTCCAGGCTGCCACATGCTGGTGTTATCATCTCTACCTGGCTTTCAGAAAAATCTGTCTTAATATACGAATTTTTAATTTTATCTCCAAACTTTTCAGGATGTGGTGTAAGAGCCAATCTTCCTTCTTTATCAACCCTGACATTCTCTTTCTCAAGCCCGAATTTTCCTTTGAACAGCTGCGCTGCCATTCCGCTTCTTATAAGTTCATCCAGCAATGTGACCTCAATGTTTTCCATAATACTTTCCTCCCAACTTTACACTAAATGTCTTTCTTAAAAATATAATAAAACCACTCAATAACAATACACCTTTTATAAAACTGCTGACACTTATGCTAATCCATATGCCTCTGAGCCCAAATAAACTTTCCTTTGACATTATTATGGCCATAGGTATCCTTAATGCAGTGAATATAATGCTGATAACAGGCGGTATATATGTCCTCCCTACTCCGTTGAATGCACCCACAGTAAGAAGTTCAACGCACATAAAAACTTGTGAAAGCCCAAGAATCCTCATATAATCAGCACCTAAATCCAACGCTTCTTTTTCATTTATAAATATGCTGAATATTTCTCTTGGAAATAGTATAAATAACGCTGAAATTATAATTCCAAATATTATTGTCACGGTAAGAGCGCTGAAATATCCATCCTTTATCCTTTTATATTTTTTTGCCCCATAATTCTGCCCCACATATGCGGCTATAGCACCCTGAATTCCTCCTATAGCCATAAATGATACAGATTCTATCTGAATCCCTACCTTCTGTACTGCAATTGCCGTAGCTCCGAAGCTTGCAATTATTCTGGCTATGATTATGGAAATCCCTATAAAACTTACTCTCTGGACTGCAACTGGCAGTCCCATTTTTAGTACTTCAAGAGCCTTTTTAATATTGAATTTCTCTGAGTATTGCTTAATGATAAAATATTCCTTAGCCGTTAAAACAAATATAATAACTACTATTACCCTTGATATATTTGTTGCTATAGCTGCTCCGGAAACTCCCATTCCTTTCAAGGGCCCAACTCCAAAAATGAATATGGGATCCAATATAATATTAGCTATAAATCCTATGGTGTTAGCCTGAAAAGGTAATTTACTATTTCCGAAGCTGTTCAATATAGTGCTAAATATAGAACTGAAATACATAAATATTACCCCAGCTGCTGAATATATTAAAAACTTCTCTGCCATTTTTTCTATTTCTAAATCCTTAAGCTTGAAAAACCCTATAAGGTAATCCTTAAAAACTACAATAATGAATGAATAGATCACTGCTAAGGATAATGATAATATAAAGCTGTTCTTTATATAGACTGCAGCCTCCTTTTTATTTCCTGACCCCACACTTTGAGCTATCTTGACTCCGCTTCCTATCATTATGACAGCAAAAAGAGCTAAAGCCAGATTTATAAAAAAACTTGCTGTTCCTACAGCAGCTACAGACTTACTTCCAAGCCTTCCTACCCAAATCATATCAACCATACCATAAGCAGTCTGAATGAAATTTGTAGCTATTATAGGAAGTGCCAGCCCAATAAGAGTTTTAGTTACTTTTCCCTCAGTCAAATTTATATTTCCAGTCATATTACCCTCCTTTTTAATAATCATATTCGAATATCCTTATATAGTCAAATGAATTTATTCATTTTAGTTCGACAAATATATTAAAATTAAATACCCCGAAAAACTCCGGGGTACTTGTGAGTTATTTTTTTAATTTTATTAATATTGTAGTTTTAAACTGATTTATTCGTACAACTCCTGAATTTGTATTTCTTTCATAACCTGCATTATCAATTAAGTATGTTATGCTTAT
>JBEHWK010000248.1:0-3018 GCA_040217795.1 Clostridiaceae bacterium | reverse complement strand
TCTCTTGTTAAATCCCTTGTTGAAATGCATGGGGGAACTATTTCTGCAGAGAGTAAATATGGGGAAGGAACTAAATTTATAATAAAGCTTCCTGTACGAGTATTATTGGATCATGATAACAGTGAATTAGAAACTAAATTGCCAAACCCCTCAATTGACAATTATGCAGAAAAAATGAAAATTGAGTTTTCTGATATATATAAGTTGGGTAATCATTGAATTTAATAGCTGAAAAATTATTTGCACTCCAAACTCTCAATGTATTTTATGATATATAATTCCCTGCACCATTAAAAAATATACAGCTTCACATCAGGGAATAAAACATAAATTCACTTAATAAAATATAGAGAGTATAGAAATTTGGAGGGGTTACATGGTTAAATGGTTAAATATTTATTAAAATTCCGCCACTCGCAGAAAACATCTGAAAAATTTTGTATTATTGTATTTTATGGCTCCCTCTGGGGCGCAACTGAAGCTGCATTTGGGTATTTGCTTCATAGAAGTGACTTCACCTTTGGATGGTTTCTTTGGTTTCCCCTTGCTTTTTATTTTATGGATAAGATTTTCCAGAAAACCGGAGAAGCCGGGTGTATGTTTTATGGAGCGCTTATTGCAGCTGCAATAAAGCTTACCGACTTATTTGTTGAGATAAGAGTTGATAAGGTAATCAATCCTTCCGTTTCTATTATTCTGGAGGGAGCTTCCATGTTAGTCCTCTATAAAATTATTGAAAGGAGACATAAGGGGCTGAGCCTTTCCGGTATAGCCGGGGTGAATATACTGTGGAGAGTATTATATTCCATTTATATTTTGCTTATGCCCGGGTCAATTTTGCTCATATCACCTTTGCGGGGATCGGATGCATTTTTACATTTCATGCTGCTGGAAAGCATGGTCAATACATGCATAATTGCAGCATATGTAATGCTCAGAGAAAGATTTCCAGGGAAGCAGGGGGAAGAAGTGAAAAGAGATATCAGCACAAAGTTTGCTCCAGCCCTTGCAATGCTTCTGCTTGCAGAAGCAATTCAGTGGATAGTATGATAAATATAATTACCGGTAAAGTAAACTCAGGAAAATCAAGTAAGCTTATTGAAATTTATAAGACTTTAGGAAAAGGGGACGGCTTTTTCAACAGGAAAATATTCAGGAATGGATGCTGCATAGGTCAGGAAATTGTACAGATTTCCAGCAGTGAAAGCAGGACATGGTCCTTGAAGGATACGGTTCAGGATTACCTGAATCAGGATTGCAGCAATGAAACTTACAGTTTCTCAGAGGAAGGACTAAAATTTGCGGAGAAAATAACCAATTTACTGCTTATGTCAGAGACTGACATCATATATATAGATGAAATCGGGCCTCTGGAACTGCAGGAAAAGGGTTTTCATAACCTGTTCAGGCGGTGTATAGAATCTAAGAAAGAATTATATGTCGTCATAAGGGAAGAATGTCTTAAAGCAGTTTTAGGGAAATATAACATAACGGATTATAAGATCATATATCCGCAGGCACAACGATAAAAATGCATAAAAATAAGACTTGCAGATTAATTAATCAGCAGGTCTCATTTTTTTATGTTTTGCTTCACTGTGTCTATTCCTTTAAGAAGCCTTCCAAGGTGATAGTTATAAACTATATCAATTTCATTATCCGGGCATTTTACATAAGACTTCTCACAATTAAAAATGCTGTTTATTCTTTTTAGATTCTCATCATTCAAGGAACAGGAATTTTCCATGGACTTAATTATATCCAGCTCGACCGCAGCATATTTCAAATTTTTATAAAGCAGATTTACATGGGAAAATCTCGACCTGCTGTTTTTGCTAAAGCGAAGCTGATCTTTATAAATATTCAGCAGACCCTGGAAAGTGTTTATTCTCTCATGCAGTTTATCAGTTGAAGGCTCAGCATTATAAATAATTTTGCATTTAGCTGCTTTCAGAAGATTATCATATATGGTTTCTATGCTTTTCATTACAGCTGAACGTATATTTATTGAAAATGCAAGGTTGTTCACTGCAGTTGTAATTGCTATTCCGATAAAAGTGGCAAGGAGTCGGTGAAGGCTATAAACCCAGGCTGTTTCCCCTTTAAGCCCAACCATTATGGAGATAAATATAAGGCAGCCTATTGAAGCGGAACTCTCCCAATTGATAAATCTGCATATGTAAATAATTATTATTACTCCCATTCCCGTAAGCAGAAAGCTTGAAGGATGGATTAAAGCCAGCACAATGCCAGTTGCAGCGCCTACTGCACTTCCGATGGTTCTGTTACCCCCTGATTTTATAGTCTCCTGAAGGTTAGTGGCCAGGGGCATGACAGCAGGCAGGGCTGCAAAAAAAGGATATTTGAGATTGAGCAGATTTGCTGCAAGTATGCAGAGTGATACCGAAATACCGGCTCTTATAGCTTTATTCCCAAGCCACATTAGAAAAACCTCCTGATGATATGATTTCTTATGTATCATATTTTCGCTCTTTTTGGGGAAAATATACCTGATTAATGCAGAAAAGGTGGTTTCAAAATGATGAGTGTTGATGGAGTCGTATTAGCAGCAGGATTATCAAGCAGAATGGGAACAAATAAAATGCTTTTAAAGCTGGGGGAAAAGACTGTCATAGAGAGATGCGTAGAGTCCATGTATGACTATTGCTCTCACATTATAGTAGTAGGGGGACATTATTACAGTGAAACTTATGAACTCTTAAAACCATACAGTAAAGTGACAATGGTACTGAATAAGGATTATGATGAGGGAATGTTCAGTTCTGTAAAGGAGGGGGTAAGAAAAGTCAGAGGAGACAGGTTTTTTCTGACCCCGGGAGACTATCTGCTGATTAAAGGGGAGACCTGCAAAGTTATGCTTAAATGTAAAGATGATATTGTTATACCTTCATATGAGGGGAAAAAGGGGCACCCCATACTGATAGACAGCAATCTCATATTTGATATACTGAATAACACTGACTATAAGACAATGAAGGATTTTATTCACTCACAGGG
>JBEHWK010000247.1:0-3134 GCA_040217795.1 Clostridiaceae bacterium | reverse complement strand
GATACATTTTATCACTCCTTAAAAAGTGTATAAAATGTGAGAAGTGAAGCTTCCTTGAGAAAGAAACTTCACTTCTTATTTTTTCCATATAATTTTAAATTAATCACTAGCCCTCGCCATCGCTTTTAGCGATTTAGTTCTATTAAGAAAATTGTGAATCAACTCATCTTCATATTATTTTTATACTCTATGAAACGAAATCTCTTTGCAATACAAACTAATCCAATCACTGCCAATATTAAGGAAATTAATACTCTTTCAAAAACATTGGCAAACATATCACCAGAACTGGAATAAGGGATAAAAATTGCACTTGATATATCCAATAACCAGTGTAATGTAATAACAGTTAATATATTTTTATTCGTACACACATAAATGCATCCAAAGAAAATACCAAGTCCAAATGCCAATACAACCTTACCAACCATTGCTCCTAATGTATACTGAAGCATTCCTGGTATATGTCCAAGAGCAAATATTATACTTGACAGAAAGATAGCAATGATAACACCTTGTTTATATCTTTCAAACCCTTTCAGTAATGTGTTTAATAATACTCCTCTATTAAACACTTCCTCAATTAATGCTACAAAGAAATAGTAGATGATAACCCATATTAGAATAGTACCTTTCGCTGGTGTTTTATCCAAGGGGCGATAAGCATAATAGCAAGTTATTAGTAACAAAGCAGAACCAATAATGCCTGTCCAACCGTATTTTAAAAGACTACCCGCCAAACCTTTATGTTGAAACCCAAAAATCCACTTAGAATATAGGGATTTAACAAGAATAATGCATAATACAGAGGCTAATATCATATTGAATATGGCAGATAAATTATTTCCTGCTACCTCATAGCTAAACAAGACAAGTGGTAGATTAGTTATATACATAATAGAAATCAATAGAGAAATGAATAACGGACAAATAATATAATGCTTATGAGCAAATTCTTTCATAAATCTATTCTCCTTCCAATTATATAATTGTCTATAATTAGCAATGAAATACAATTGTTTACTATTATTGTAACATATAGCCAAGCTAAGTTTTCAAATATTTTAGCGGGGGTGATAATTATGTCAGATGAGGTAATTGAAAAGTATTTAGGAAAATACTGTAAGATATCAACAGGGGCGTTTGGTATAACTATAGCAGGCAAAATAATTGATATAGAAATTCCCTTGAGTGCAGGATATTTCGTAACTCCTCTTTTTTCGAGAGAGTCAATTTGACTCTCTCGAATTTTGTTACTCCCCATTTTTATTAACAACATGATCATAATAATAATTTATTGCCTCATCCAGTATTGTGCTTAAGTAGGCATTGACATCAGGATGACTGGCTTTAAGTTCATTAAGTTTCCTTATTGTTGATTTTCTGAAGGCATAGGTGCGCTTCATACCAAAGGCTTCGCCATTAACAGGCGGGGTTATGCCATTTGGGCATGCTCTTCCTTTTCTGTTGTCAGGTAAATCATTGGTCCTTGTTTTATCAGGGGAGGGTGCTCTGTTTGAATTATCAGGGAGGAGAATTTCAGTTTCATCGTCACTGAAAGAGAAGCTGGATAAGGAGGGGCCTGTGACGGTGCTTATGAAACCATTTTCCTCACAATCATCCTCAAAGGATAAATCATCGGAATCTATGAACTTTTTTGATCTGTTTTTATTCATTTCAAATCTCCTTATATGCTCTTATAATATAGATATATGGGCTGGCTGTTAAAAATTCAAGCTATGTGCAGATATGCTGAATGTTTGTAAATATATTATGCCAACTGTGGAGCCAGTAAAAAAGGATATAGAGGCTTTATGGATAGCAGGAAAAGAAGAATTTTATAGAGAAAGTAGTCTTGCAAATGCAAGATTCTTTAAAGAAATCGGATGGGTAGGAGAAGTTCAGCTTTTAAGCTAAATGGACAGGGAAGGGGACAGTCATCAATATAAGAGATCACATTTAGTGGTCTCTTGAATTTTTATGGAGGATGTTTTGATGGACTTTTCCAGAATTATAAAGTTTGGTATAATTTAGGATAGATGTTAATATACAGCTTATAAATGAAGCTTAACATTCTTATATTGTTCATATTAATCAGGACAAGTAAAATAAAAGACTTAGGAAAAAGGAAGGTTTCAAATGAAAACAATGAAGATGGCAGCACTTAATACTCTTTATTATATTTTAACTTTTATATTTGCGGTAGTTATTGCACTTACAACAATTATTGCCTATTTCTCTTTGCAGTCATTTTTGTTTGGCAGGGGAGGTTACTTGTTGTTTGTATCCAACACATTAAATATGATACCTATACTTATGATTGTAATTTTAATTATATATAATTTTGCAAGGATAAAAGAAAAGTTTTTTATTAGGAAAGAGAAACAGATAATAATAATGGAAGAAGACGAGGAACCTGTAGATATTGAGACACTTAGTAAATTGGAAAAGGTTATATTTAAGCTGTTAAATAAGTTTGCAGAATTTGATGACACAATAACAAAAATATTTAATATGATAAAAATTTGCTATATATCAGTTCTAATAATAGCTATATATTTTGGTATGACAAGTTATGCAATTTTGTACGCTGACAGTATTAAGGTAAGTTCTCCTGTAGTTCCTGCCGGTGTTATTTATAAATATAGCGATATAAAAAATATTAATGTTGGAGTTTCAAAAGGGTATAATAACTCTTATTCACCATATTATAAGGTTGTTTTTAATGATGATAAGTCTGTTGATTTTTTTGGCGGAAGCATGCATGAGGATAAAGATATAGGTTTTGAGTACATATTAATTGATTTAGATAAAAAATTAAGAACTAAAGGGGTTTTAAAAAGTGTGGACAAAGAAAACTTCGAAGAATACTCTAAAGGATTGGGTAAGGATTTTGTAGGCAGAGTAGAGAGACTGTTTGATTATAATTAGATTGAATCTTTATGGTAGTCAAGGATAAAGAAGAGGGAGAATAAGTCCCTCTTCTTCTGTTTTATAATTGTAATTCGTGCAATTCTGATATTGGAATAAATGGTTTTGGATTTGGGGAATGCTCTCCGATAATTTTTTCCATCCAAATCATATCATACCATTTTTCAAACTTATATCCGCATTTTGTAAAATGTGCGACTTTC
>JBEHWK010000246.1:0-3161 GCA_040217795.1 Clostridiaceae bacterium | reverse complement strand
ACCCAAAAAGCTTTCATAATAATCAATAAATGCATCTGCCACTTCAATCATTCCCGCTCTCTTTAATAAGCTTTTTGTCCATGCTACATCGAATCTTGGATCACCTGCCCCCCATACCCAATCAATCACTTTTGCGTTTTTATTTTCATCAACAAGGACATTCCATGGATGATAATCTCTATGCAATATTGCCGGTTTCAGGTCTTTCACTTCACCTTCATGTGCACATAGCCATTCTACAACAGGTAAAAGTCTCTTTAACTGAGCATAACGATTGAGCAATTCTGCAATCTCCTGGATTTCTTTTGAAATCAACCTTCTTTCATCATCCTCAATATGCATCTTCAATTCCTCCGGCAGAGGAATTTGATGTAATTCATAAAGTAATTTCGAAAACATTTTTCTCATTTCCGGTTCTTCTTTCACATCAAACAACAGCTGACTTCCTACCCGTTCCATCACCAGAAAAGGCTGGCAAATTTCTTTAAGCGAAACATCCCATAACACTACTTCCGGAACAGCCATGCCATTTTCATTTAAATAAGAAAGTGCTCTGGCCTCTAATTCAATGCTCTTTATCCAATCAGGCATATTTTTATAGGCCTTTACCACCCAATCTCCATTAAACGGCACTGTTCTTTTCTCACTCATCTTAATAAGATAGGTTTCACCCGCCATACCAGAATGTAATTTGGTATATTCCACAATTTTTAAATCTGCATTATTAAAGTATTGTTGTAAATAGATTTCTAATCTTGATTTATCCATTGCATTTCATCTCCTCATACCAATGCTGGTTCCATTCTTTGAACACAATTCAGTGTTTTTCAGACTATCCTTCTGCCGTCATTCATGAAGAATAACAACAATCCTGAATAAATACATATTTCGAGAGAGTTAATTTGCCCTGTTCAAAATTTCAATTTCTCTAAAGTGCTTCCTCCACAACTCACAGCCCAGAAATTCGTCCAACTGATTTTCAATAGTTTCTATATGCTCATGTTGCATCAGTACTATGTAATCTCTGACACTAAATCTGTTAAACCTTATGATTCTCATTTTTATTCCATCCGGAACATTCTGATATATTTTTCTGAACCTCTCTTTGTATTCAAAATCCGTACTTCTGTCGCGATGGTTGTATATTACCAGGCTTGAACCATTCTTAAGCATATGGTTTATTTCATTTATATAGATATATTTGACGCTGTCTTTACCAGTTTTACTCAAGGATTTTGTTTCAATTCCATTATCAGGATCACAAAATATAATGTCACATCCTGATAATTTATTTAAACTTAAGTTAAACCAGTCTTCCCTTTTCTTTTTTCTTGCTCTCCTGCCAGCCTCGCTGAGCGCACTGATTCCTTCAACATTAAAAATTTCATCATAAAATAAAACATTGTCAAATCTTCCTAGTTTCTTGATTTCATCCACATTTCTCCGATTCTCTTTTATGCAATTGTTTAAGAAACTGTGCAATTCTTTGTCACAAACCATAAATTCATTTTTGTACAGATATTCAGTATATTTTCCGTCAGGTTTAGTATCGTCCATTGTCAGATACCAGTTAACACCTAATTTCAATGGTCCTGATGATAACGCTGTTAGTAATCCATACTTGCCAAAATCCCCCACATCACCGAAGTACTGGTTTTTCATTCCTTTTCCCTCCTTGTTATGTGCTATAAGGAAACATTAAAGCTATACAAAATGAGGGCTTACTTATATAAAGCAGCCCCGTACAACTCTTAGTTATGCAATATTCCCCCATGCTATCATATATATGTTTTTACAGATATATCTTTGGAGCTTTTTTAATTTTACTTTTTGCTATTAATATTTTACCGACAAGAAACTTTGGTCTACAGATGATTTTTCTGGCTTTCCGGTGACATCTCTTCACACAGCAAAAACAGCGGATACACTCATCATCGCGTATTCCCAAAGTATCTTCCTTAATTGCATTCATGGGGCATAGTTTTGCGCATGCACCACAATGGTTGCATATATTCATATCTACAAAGGGAGATCTTGTAAATATTCTGGCGCTGTTTTCAGGCAGAATCTTCGCCATCAATGGCAGCTTCCCCCGTGGAATTTCTATTATAGCATCATCTGAATCTTCTGCTTTCCCCAATTTCTTCATTATACTTCTTCCGAACTCTTCAGCTTCACTTAGCTCCTGATGGTTTGGACACCCTTCTGCCAATGGTATTTCTTTTGTGGAAAATGAATGCTCTCCTATGAATGAACCGGCAGCCACCACCTTAAAGCCTGAATTCCTGGTTATAGAGTCAAGCTCATTCAGTGCAACACCATCACCAATATTGCCATAAACAGCAACAAGCACCACCGGCTTTGCAGCACCCTTCAGGCTTGTCAAAAAATGATGTATCATTTTTGGAATTCTTTCTTCATAAACAGGCACACCAATTATAACTATATCCTCATGGATTAATGGGGGCTCTGAATTTCGTACCTCATAGGAAGTTAAATCAACTGGATTGGTATCAGATATACCCATACCCTTTATAATTGAATTAATAATTTTTTTCGTTGTTCCTGTTGGTGAAAAATATATGGCTGTTGCTGAATTAATTATCATTGCTGATTTCCTCACATTTCAAGTTATAATCAGGCTATATTATAAATTTCCGTTTTCAATACTTCCATTTTACCATAATTTATACTTAATTATTAAATGAATAGTTATAAAAAAATAGGACTGCCATCATTCCTTAAGGATAAACGCAATCCTATATCATTACATATTTCGAGAGAGTCAATTTGTCCTGTTCAAAATTTCCACAATTTTCTTCTATGTACACTTAACAAATTATGGTATACTTAACAGGTTAAATTTCATATTATCCGCAGAAGGATGGCTGCGGGGGTTTTGAACGTTTTATCCCCCTTTGGGCTATTGGTGAATAATTTCACTGTAGCAAAAGGGGTGGTATTGGACATGCTGGATACACTCATAAAATGTGCATCAATAATTTACATAATCAGATTAGTATGATGTTGGGGTCAAAAGCCCCACTATAGCTCCTTGAAAAATTTATATATTTTGTAGTAGTTATCTATGTTTTATACTATCTATAGTATAATAGAGATATCTTAAGAAAGTAGGTACTCTATATGTCGTTCAAAGAAAA
>JBEHWK010000245.1:0-3169 GCA_040217795.1 Clostridiaceae bacterium | reverse complement strand
ATCGGTATCGGTTTCACCAGAACCTGGACTACGAGACGCCCGACCAGCGCTATCGTTCGTTCCAGGCTAAGGATTTGGCGGCGTGAATCGCCACCTTATTCGTTCGCTGTTTTTGGTCTTGATCAGAGGGCCCAGCATAGTGTGAAAGGGTAAAAGACAGGTTGTTCAGTATTCTCTGGATAAATCTGAAAGGAAAGCATGAAGATTCTTTATGTAACAACTGTATCTAGCACTACTGGTTTTTTTACATCTCATATAAACATGCTTCTTGATCAAGGTCATTCTGTGGACTTTGCATGTAATGTAACTACGCAGCTTAATCAGAGGCTTCTCAGTCGCGGGTGTAAAGTTTTCCAAGTAGGTTTTAGTAGATTTCCGCTGGAATCTTCAAATATGCGAAGTTATAAAAAAATTAAATTACTCCTTCTGAGTGAGAAATATGATGTTGTTCACGTTCATACTCCTATTGCAGCTGCCATTACTCGACTTGCTGCGAAGAAGTTTCCGCATATTAAAGTAATGTATACGGCTCATGGCTTTCATTTTTATAGAGGAGCTCCGTTAGTAAACTGGATTATCTATTATCCTATTGAGAAATATCTAGCAAGATATACTGATTTCCTTATTACTATCAACCAAGAAGACTATAAACGAGCGCAAAGGAAGTTTAAAGCAAAGAAAATTGTGTATGTTCCTGGTGTAGGGATTGATATCAAAAAGTTTAATAATATATCAGTGGATAGGGATATAAAGAGAACTGAATTAGGTATTAGGAAGGATTCTTATGTCATTGTTTCTGTTGGTGAGTTGAATAAGAATAAGAATCATTCAGCAATTATAAAGGCCCTTAAAAAGATCAATAATCCAAATATATTATATATTATTTGCGGTGTAGGGCCTTTAAAAGAAATAATAAACGATTTAGTCGATAACTTAGAATTGAACTCACAAGTGAAGTTGCTTGGATACCGATCTGACATACCAGAGATATTAAAAGCTTCAGATTTGTTTGTATTTCCATCCTTTAGAGAAGGACTGTCAGTTTCTCTTATGGAAGCAATGGCAGTTGGATTGCCGTGTGTAGTTAGTGATATCCGTGGAAATAGAGACCTTATTGACGAAAGAGGGGGGATCCTTTTCGATCCATATAGTACAGAATCTTGTAAATCTGCTATCAAATTATTGCTTGGTTCGGAGGGGAAATTAATGGGTTCTTATAATCAAGAAAAGATAAAGAAATTTTCTTCAGATAAAGTTTTAACACACATTTCTTATCTTTATCGAGTATGTACTGAAAGTGTAAGGGTAAGACAATAATGGGTGTTTTTGTAATTTCTTTAGATTTTGAAATGCTTTGGGGAGCAATTTTTAATGATTCTGTTAAAAAAGGGTATGAATATAGATCTCCTTATGTTGAAATCATTATTCCTAAACTTTTAGCTCTGTTTGATAAGTATCAGATTCATGCTACATGGGCTATTGTAGGAGGAATTGCTTGTGAGGATTCTAAACAGATGTTGGAACAATCCTCGAGACTTGTAAGCAATCCATATAGGAATGAGACGTTGCTAGAATTTATTTCTAGCATACCTAGTGAAAAGGCTAGTCTATATTTTAGACCAGATTTAGTTAGGATGATCAGTAATAAGCCTAATCAGGAAATAGCTTCTCATACATTTTCTCATTTTTATTGTTATGAACATAATGAAATTGGAAATAAACTTGCAGAAGAAATTGTTGCATCTCAGAAAATTCTTGAAGGAATTACACATAAAAAAATTAGTACACTGGTTTTTCCAAAAAATCAAATAAATACTTTATGTTCGGACATAATGCAGGAGACTGGAATCAAGGTATTTAGGGGGAAACAAGTAAGTACCCAATTAGTGAGAAATTGCAAATTTTCTAAATTGTTACACTTTATGGATGCATACTTACCAATTTTTAGTTGTTCATGCTACTCTCATAATACCATTTACGAATCGAAGATAATAAATGTAAGAGCTTCTCGGTTTTGGCGAACATACTATAAGCCATTGTTTTTTTTGGAGTTCTTGAAAATTAATCGAATTAAAAGAGAGATGCAATATGCTGCGAGAAAGAATTTAGTATATCATTTATGGTTTCATCCACATAATTTATCATCTGAGTATATGAGAAATTTAAAGACACTAGATAAAATCTTTGAATATTATAAAGAACTAAATATTAAATATGGATTTACCAGCTTGAATATGGGTCAATGTGCTGAAATAGGATTGAAGTAGATGGTTAAGGAAGGAAAAGATATAGATTCGTTTCTTTTATTACTTCAGAATAGTAATTATTGTAGAAACACATATTTATCATTTGAATATTACTCTGTTTTAGCTAAATATAAGAAACCCAAATATTTTCTATATTTATATGTTGAAAAATTGAATCAGACTATTGGGATTCTCCCACTTGAAAAAAGAAAAATAGGATATGTCATTTATGGCTACAGATTTTCAAATTACCTTGGATATATTTGTAAAGAGAGTGATGTTGAAGAAGTAGACAAGGAAATTACTGAATATCTATCGATCAAGAGAAAAAATATAATTATAAAATATTATGATATAAATACAAGTGATAAACTATATAATCTACTAATAAATGATAAATTTTCTAAGGGTCTATATTTGTATGATTGTCCATCTTGTAAGGTAACTGAAGAATTCAATTACCTTTTCCAAAAAGCAATACCTAACTCAAAGAAACGAACAGAATTGAAGAAATTTGAAAGAAAACTTGAGATGCTAGGTAAAATTGATGTAATACATATTGATACTTTAGAGTTATGGGAAAAATGGAAGTACATATTTCCATCACTTGTTGAAGTCCATAGAAATAGGTTTTCTAGAATCTATATCAGCCCTGATCTGTGTTTTCATCAGAATGCAGAGTATTATTCTAAAATGTTTGAAAGCCTAGTTGTAGAGAGGAAAGCATATCTTTCAATTTTACTACTTGATAATGTTGCAATATCGTTTCTATATGCAGTCGTATCTGATGGAATTATCATGGATTGGATGCCAGCCTTTGATCCTGCATTCAGTAAATATAATTTAGGTACAGTTCATTTAATGAAAATTTTCAAGTATGTTTGTGAGAACGAAAGATATAGGATTTTTGATTTTTCAAAAGG
>JBEHWK010000244.1:0-3226 GCA_040217795.1 Clostridiaceae bacterium | reverse complement strand
CTCTCGAATGTATCAAAATATTCATAAATCGCCTACATCATTAGAGTTGGAAGAAAACATCTTCCCCGATTCATTATTAAATGCAATAATATTTGGCAGTAGCGAAAAGATGCTTCAAATACCAAATAATTCAGTACATCTTATGATTACTTCTCCTCCATATAATGCTACAAAAGAGTATGACAAGGATTTAACTTTAGATGAATATTTACAGTTATTAGAAAATGTTTTTAGAGAAACATATAGAGTTTTAATAAACGGCGGGCGAGCATGCATTAATGTTGCAAATTTAGGAAGGAAACCATATATACCTTTATCAGATTATATCTCTCAAATTATGACCAAAATCGGCTTTTTAATGCGAGGCGAAATTATCTGGAATAAAGCAGCAAGTGCAAGTCCTTCAACAGCATGGGGAAGCTGGCAGAGTGCTTCAAATCCGACTTTACGTGATATTCATGAATATATTTTAGTTTTTTCCAAAGGAAATTATAAACGGGAAGTTGGAGGTAAAGAAAACACAATTAGTAAAGATCAATTTATGGAATGGACTAAGTCTATTTGGACAATGAATGCCGAGAGTGCAAAACGAGTGGGTCACCCCGCACCTTTTCCTGAAGAACTACCTATGAGACTGATTAATTTGTACTCATTTAAAAAAGATATTATTTTAGATCCGTTTATGGGAAGCGGCACAACTGCTTTGGCTGCACTTAAGAACAATCGATATTTTATAGGTTATGATAACGAAGAGAAATATATAGAGATTGCACAAAAACGGATAGAAGAATATCAAGAACGCTATAAGTTATTTGAAGAAACTACTTTTCCGTTCCGAAAAGTAGCCGAGTAATTCCTAAGTTTTGCAGTTGAAATTTGTAAGTTGTTGTAATAGAATGAGTTAATTTTTAAAATGGCGGAAATTTACACCACAATTATTTGTTTTGTATAAAATAGGATGAAATATTGGGAGAAAATGGACTAATTTAGGTAATTAATTAATCCCGATTCGTCAAGTGTATTGTTGGGAAGTTTTATCTTTAGAGTATTAAATATTTTTGAAGCAAGCCCTTTTGCCATTGAACTTACATAAAATATTCCTTTTTCGTGTTCTAATTTGCTAAATTCAAGCGAGTTTAATGCCTCTTGTATCTTCTTTGCCGAATATTCTATCTTATTGTTTCTTAAGCGTAATTCTAATTCTCTTTCCAACAAAAATGCTAAAAAACATATTACAAAATGTCCCTCGATATGTTCTTTCGTCCGTAAATATATCGGTCTTGTTTCCATTGTTGATTTTAATATTCTAAACGATTCTTCTATTTTATATAAATCATGATAACGATTTATTACTTCTTCAACCGACATATCCGTTCTACTGTATTGAATTGCATAATATCCGTCAAATCTTGATTCTTTGGAAATGCGATCATTATCCAATTCTAATTTTTTATTTATTTTTTTATCTTCCTTTATTGCTATATATTTTTTATACCCTTTTTTACTCTGGTATGTAGATATATCATTTCTGCTTACAATAATCTTCGCTTTTTCTAAAGCTCGTTGTCTGTCATATTTATCTTTGCTATATCGTTTTGTTGAAAACGTACATGCCAATTTTTCGGTTAATTCTACTTTTACTCTTCCCGTTTCGGTATCTATTGCAAAATTGTTTTTATAATCAATCACTTTGTATTTTAATACTTCGTTTCCTTCATTATCGGTTACTCCGGTATAGCCGTTGTTTGATAGTATTTCATTTTGTAATTTATTTGGCATGTTTTTTATTCTTGAACTTACTATGTAATCAAATCCGGAATCTTTTATTTCTTTAAGATTCGACTTGTTGTTTAATCCTTTATCGGCTACTATTATTACTTGGTTAAGATTGAATTTATTCTTTAATTTTGATAACATTCGTATCATTGTCTTTCCGTCAAACGTATTCCCCGGAAACAGTTCAAATCCTATTGGTCGTCCTTCCGTATCTACAAGTAAACCCATTACTACCTGTACTTCATTTACCTTATTTGCTTTGCTAAATCCAAAGTCTCTTAATTCGTCTGCTTGTTGACTTTCAAAATGAAAGGTGGTTACATCATATAGCACCAAATCAACATTCATATTAAACAAGTTTATGTTTTTATCAAATATTGAATATTCAATAGTGTCTTTGTTTTCAGACAATATATCTAATGACCTATATATATCATGTAATTGTGATTCTATATCTGTTTGTATATATTTTTCTCTATGATGATAATGGTATAATTTGCTGGAAGGATTTAATAAACGATTAATAACAAGTGAAAAGATTAAATCTGCAAAATCGTATTTAATTTTTCTTTTCTTGACAACATCACTTAACAAGTTTGTTAAATCAAATCTATCCCAAAGTTTTTTATATGCTATGTATCCAAAATTGTGTCTACCGACTTCTTTGATACTATTAATATTAACTGTTTCATTATCGTTCTTATTGTTCACGGATTTATTAGGTAAGTATTTGGATAAGGATGAAATAATGTTTTCAAGTCCGTTAGAAACAAGTTTATCAACGTTGCCTAAGTTGGCGATAACTTTATGTTTGGTCTTTTTACCGATACGAGTATTTGAAACAAGTTGTAAATACGTATTACCGTTAATATTGGAAGTTTTAACAAACATAGAAAACTCATATTGTTGACCTAAATATAACAATTACACCACAATAATGCAAGTTAAATATTATAAATATATTGCCTATACTAACTAATATCTATAATATCTTAAACCATCCTATCTATTATTTGCACCACACTTTTTTGGACAAAATCGAATTTTCAAATACTAAGTTGTTATTTTATAATAAGATAATTTTCAATTATTGATTTTTTGCCCTTACAACTGTAAAACTCAGGAAAATAACGTGCATAAAACGATAAAAGATATAGAAGAAAGTTTACCATTCCCCTTATTAGGATTTGATAGTGATAACGGAAGCGAGTTTATTAATTACCACTTAAAGTCATATTTTGAAAAGCGGAAACACAAAGCGAATTACATCATTAAAAATATTACCGAAAAGATTTTGAAGAAGGGTATTGCTTATAAAATCAATGTTGTTTAACTAATTATAGTAAAAATATTGTGGAATTTTGTTTAATCGGGCAACTCCCAAAATTGATTAAAAATCACTAAATCTTTAACGCCTAATACTTAAGATTACTAAAATGATTTACTGTGG
>JBEHWK010000243.1:0-3279 GCA_040217795.1 Clostridiaceae bacterium | reverse complement strand
ATTATATAAACCTGACCAGTATTAATCATTTTTAGTAACCACCCATATCCCTAGTAATATAATTAATGATCCTAATATGTTTTTGAAAGTGATCTTCTCATAAAAAATTATATACGCCCAAAACATATTATAAATAACCACTAATGATCTTGTTGAGTAAGCTGCAGATAATTCAAAACCTTTAATGACTCTTTGCCATAAAACAGCATATATTGCTATGCAGAATAGCTGCAAAGCATATATTAAAATGAAATTAAGACTTAATACCTCATAATGAGATGCAAACTTGGCAAGTATGCTTACTACAGGGTAATATAATACCAATAGATGCAATAAAACATATTTTTTTATTTCCCACGACTTTTTTTCCACTTGTCTACCTGATTTCTTTCGTTTTATTCATAATATTCTTTATATCATATAATGCTTCCTCAAATGTATATCTGGGCGTCCAGCCTAAAACTTCCTTAGCTTTACTTATGTCCATAACAGAAATACTTTTATCTTCAGATAAATCTATATCCTGCTCCATGTTGCCTTCATTATCAAAAACCCTGTTGATGATTTCTGCCAATTCCTTATTTGAAATTGTTCCTTCATTTCCTATGTTAAAAATGCCTTTTGTTTCTTTATGCTCTATAGCGTTTAATATAGAATATGCCACATCCTTCACATAAATATATTGTCTGGCACCAACACCTTTACCATGCAGCTTTAAGGTCTCTTTTCCATATGCTTTGTCAATAAAGGTATTAAGCAAATATCCGCTTCTCTCCCCGATTCCGAGAACCTGTGCCAGTCTGAGAGATTTAATATTAAAATCAGTTGTGCTGTTATAATATTCAATCAACATATCTGCTGCAAACTTGGATGCACCATATAAACTCACTGGTACATTGGATTCTTTTTCTTTCCATGGTATATTGTTATCAGAATAAACTGCTCTGGAAGATATATATATAATGTTTCTTATGGAAGTTTTTTTACATACCCGGATGACTTCATCAAACATCTGGATGTTTTTAACGTATTCTGTCATAGTAAAACTATTTGTAGCTCTTATGGCAGCAAGATTAACTACTGCATCATATCCTTCAAATACACCTGCTAAATAATCCAAATCACCATTCATTCTTGAATAATCATATTTTTCTCCCATAAACTCAATATGATTTCCAAATTTTTTTATATCGACAGCAAGGACATCATGTCCCTCTTCCCTGGCAATTTTAAGAAGCCACTTTCCGATAAATCCTGCTGCACCATAAACAACTATTCGCATTGTTTCACTCCTATTAATTGTATTCTTTAATTACATATCCGCCTTTTTCCATATAACCGTTCATTGGTTTTACAGTATCTCCATCATTATAATACCATTTTAAATATATACTGTTTTCTGTATCATACTTTTTTTTGTTAAAATCACTGCCTGGTTTTTCACATAAAAATTCCAATACTAATTTTTTATCATTGATTTTTTCATTTTTCAATGCTTCATTTATTAATGAAGTATTTCCCTGTAAATGATTCATTGTCCAATCCAACAGATCATATCCTGTATACTCCTTAATAAGTCTCCACATATGGCATCCATCCAACCTTGGAGTTACTTCAATCAATTTCGGCTCTTTGTTTTTCTTTAACTTTATCTGGAAATAAGCTGGTCCATTATTTATATTTAACTTGCATAATACTCTTTTTACTAAGTCTTCTATGCTCTCTTTAACAGCATCATCCTGTATATTTGTCGGTATAAGGTGCTTGTGAATTATTCCTCCCGGAAATTCATCCCATACCATTCTGTCTGAAATTAAGCAAAATACCATTTCCTTATCTATCGAATATGTATTTACAGATATTTCCTGGCCCTCAACATATTCTTCAACAATAAGTCTTTTTGCTCTGGAGTGCTTCATAGAAGAATCAAATTTTTCTCTAAATTCATCATTATTATTGATTTTAGTCACTCCTCTTTGCCCCTGGGAATCTACCGGCTTCATCATTAATGGAAATTCAAGCTTGATTTCATCATCTTTACTTGACATTTCCTGATGCTGAATATTCCCTTTAAAGTCCATGCCTAAATATTCCCTTAATTTATTTTTTGTATTACACAAAACAGCAGTTTTGGAATCCACCAGTTCAGGCAGATTCAGCTTCTCACTGACTAAGCATGCAGATGGCATTGCTATGTCGGAACCCGCAGAGTAAACATAATCAATATTATTTTCTAATGCATATTCCTTCAGCTTTTCTACATCAGTTACATTAATAATCTCGAATTTATCTGCTAACTTATCTCCTGCTCCTCCTGATAAATAGCTGCAGCAATGTACCTGGAATCCTGCTTTTTTACAATACTCTATTATGTCAACCTGTGCATTTCCGGAACCTAAAATTAATATTTTTTTCATCTAATACTCTCCCTGCTTTTAATAAAAATATATATAAACGAACCTCCAGCCAATTCCGGACATATCAGTTAACTGCATAAATTATATAATAATCATTCTCATATATCTTATTATAATTATACTCTGTTAAAAACTGATATAAGCTCGCCCCTTTTTCTCCCTGATCAACTTTTTTCGTAACATCAAATAATCTCTGATAATCCTCTGCCTTAAATCCGTCATAATTATTTGTTTTTGATTTTAATACAACCGGCAGCTTACTATCCACTAAAGGCTTGTTTTTTAAATCCCTTACAAAATCTTCATCTGTATAAGAATCAATACTCGCCCATGGTTTATCTAAATAAGGATTCATTTCTGTCAGGTAATAGAACAGCACAGCATTTCCGAATATCATAAGGGTATTATCCTTTTTATATGGTTCCAGTGCTTCCAAAACACCATTTACTGCAACTGACTCCCTTTCAGTAGTGGTAAGAAATTTTAGCTTTTCGCTATTTATTGTATATTTCAGGCTGCTTCTGTTATAATCATCATAATTATTTATTTTATAAGAAAAATTTAGTATTAATACTGTAAAAACTAAAGACATGATACTTAATACAACTTTAATGGCTTTATTTCCAATAAAGTATTTATAATTTACAGTATTAATAGTAAATTCCAGCTTCATGCATCCTTCTCTGACTAACCAGTTTAAAACATAAACCACTATAGGTAAGTTTATCCACATACCCAATATAGAGTGCTTAATTCCAACATTTGATCCTACCGGCATTAACGCCATAAGAACTATGCCAAAAAATGCCGCTAGAGACATCTCCGGATCTTTTGGTGATTTTGCTTTTACCAGCATGAATAT
>JBEHWK010000242.1:0-3280 GCA_040217795.1 Clostridiaceae bacterium | reverse complement strand
GTGTCAGTGCAAATACATCTGAAAATCCTAATACCGGCGGAGTGTCTATAAATATAATATCGAAAGTTCCCCTTACCTTTTCCAGCAGCTTCTTCATATTCTCTGACCCGAGAATTTCTGAAGGGTTAGGAGGAATAGGCCCGCTTGGAATCACAGTGAGGTTTTCTATTTCCGTCCTGTGGATTCCCTGCTCTAAGGTACTTTCCTTTAGCAATAATGACGTCAATCCATGAGAGTTGGAAATCCCGAATCTTTTATGTATAGTAGGTTTTCTTAAATCGCAGTCAATAAGCAGGGTTTTCTTTCCTGATTCTGCCATAGCTACCGCAAGATTTGAAACCACTGTGCTTTTTCCTTCTCCCGGAGCACAGGATGTAACCCCAATGATGCTTGACTCCTTATCCACCAGTGAAAACTGCAGATTGCTTCTTAATGTTCTGTAGGCCTCTGAAATCTGGGATTTTGGGTCCTGAAAAATCGCTATGTCCTTTATCATTTCTTCCCTCTCCTTCCGTTATTATTTTCAACCTTTGGTACGCTTCCTATAACAGGCAGTCCTGTAAGTTTCTCCAATTCCTCAGGATCCTTAACAGTATTGTCCAGATACTCCATAAGAAATATCAATCCTGCTGAAGCCATTATTCCTAAAAGGAACGCTATTGCTATATTCATAAGAGGTCTTGGACTTACTGGCGATTTTGGAAGTACCGCATCATCCACCAGCTGTACATTGTCAACATTTTTTATCTTTGTTGTGACACTCTTTAGAGATTTAGCCGCCTGATTGGCTATGTTCATTGCCTCCTCCGCATTTCCTGACTTTACTGATATTGTCATGAACTGCGTGTCTGCACTTGGAGTTGCAGTTATCATCCCCATAACCTGCTCAGGTGTTTTGCTTAACCCCAGTTGAGTTACTATATCCTCCGCCACTGCCCTGGACTTTGCATATTCAGCGTAGGTCTTAACCAGCTTCTGGTACATCATGACATCGTTAAGGCTTTGCCCTGATGTTTTAGTCTCTGTATTAGCGTTAGTATTTCCTATATCTACAGATATTTCAGATTGGTACACAGGCTTGATGACATAGAAGCTTGCTATCGCGCTGGCAAATATGCATGTCAAAGTTATTAATACTATCAGCATTACTCTTTTCTTGATGATTTCAAAATATTGATATAATTCCATTTTTTCCTCCAATTTTTATATTTAGTTTACAGTTTTACCATTTCTCTTTTTAGAAAAAAAATAATGTTAATTAATAATTGTTGTCATTTTAATACTTTGTCGACATTTTTTTTGATATGTGGGTATTATTTTACATATTATTTGATATTTTAACATGAGTTATGGAGAAAGAAAATACCATTTCTGCTTTTTTAACACACAGTTCACACAATTTTATCATATATTTATTTCCAGCTGTTTTTGTGGTATAATTCATATTATTAATCCTTTACATTTATGGAGGTGTTAAAATGAGAAAACTCTTAATATTTGTTCCATTTTTGTTACTTGCTTCCCTGGTATTTTACGGCTGCACCTCTAAGGGAACTGATTCTTCCTCTTCAGTTTCCGTAAATTCAGTCTCAGACAACAGTGCCGCCACTTCAGAACAAAAGGTTTCCCGGACTCCTGATCCTGTCACTCTGGAAACCTTCACCATTTACGATATAGACAGCAGCACTATGAAACCTGTTCCATCCTATAATTTTCCTGTGAACAAGAATGCTGATTTCCATGCCAAGGTTGATGCAATTGCATCAGAGGTGGTTAAGAATTACTTCCCGGGACTTCTTTACGGAATGTCTTATAAGAAGGTGGATGGAAAGACCCTTGGTGTTTTTAATATGATAGACACCAAGCCCCACACCTTTGAATACACCTGGTATCAGAAAATGCAGGGGTCCACAGGGGCTCAGCTAAGCTATAAACGAATCGTGGAGAATCTCCTTCAGAGGAACTATAAAGGAACCTGGATAGACGGTGTGGAAATTCTTTATAACGGCAGTTCAGCGGAATTTGAACATGCTCCTGAAATCTCCTCAGTAATATACAGATGATTAAGAACTAAGAACTAAGAGGTAAGAGGTAAGAAGTTAGAAGTAAAAAGTAAGAGGTAGTAGTTTAGGAGAAACTTCCTTAACTCTTACCTCTTCACTATTACCTCTTACCTTCTCTTACTGTCCCCATATAAAATTATGCAGCTGGGTGATGGTGTAATCTTTTTCCCACCCCAGGTAATAAACTCCGTTATTCATATCGGTGTAATGTCCGTCATAGGGTATCCTTGTTCTCTCTATGCCGTTCATTCCAGCTGAAAGTGCCTTTACTCCAATGTTTATCATCTCTGTCCTGGTAAAGCTTGTTTCTATATATGGAAGAACTGCAGATACTATTGAAGGAAATTCACCTGGTCCTTTTGCATTGATTTTTTCAAGAAGCTTTGTCACCACTGTCCGCTGCCTTTCTGTCCTTTCAAAATCGTTGTTTCCGAAACATCTTATACTTGAATATGCCAGAGCCTGTTCACCGTTTAAATTATAGGTTCCAGGGGAGGTTATTCCTACAGAAGTCATGGGAGTGATTTCGTAGTCTTTTATGGTGACTTCAACGCCCCCCATAAGGTCCACAACCTTCTCAAGACCTGAAAAATCCACCTGTACATAGTTTCTTATATCCATAAGAAAATTCTGGTTCACTGTTTTTATTGAAAGCAATGGACCTCCATAGGCATATGCATGATTTATCTTTGTATTTCCATGGCCGTCAATATATACATACATGTCTCTCATAATGGATACAAGCTTAATTTTCTTATCCTTTTCATTTACTGAAAGGATCATCATAGTATCGGATCTGCCTGTCTCACTGCTGTTTTCCACATCTTCCCCCAGGAGCAGGATGTTCGTGACTCCTGCCATTCCTATGGTTCCTGTGCCGCTTTTTTCCTCACTTCCGCTGCCAGTACCTGCGGTGTCTGCTGCTTCCTGATCTTCGCTTATTCCTTCCGTATCCTGCTGAATTTTATCCGTTATTCCCAGACTTGAATTGTCCCTGGGCAGTTCAACTGTTTTCACCTTATTCAGCTGCCATAACAGATACATTCCTGTTATGGCAATTGCTGACATCACAAATGTAAAAACAGCTACCGCCGCCTTTTCTCCTTTGCCGAGTCTTGTTTTCTCATGTTTCCCTTGGGCACTTTTTTTCAATATAATCACCAGCTTCCCAATAATAATATGGTTGTTATAATTATTTTCTTATACATATCCTTATT
>JBEHWK010000241.1:0-3283 GCA_040217795.1 Clostridiaceae bacterium | reverse complement strand
GCATATTGGAAATGCATCTACATCTGCAAATTCCTTGAACAATATTGATTTACCTTCCATAACAGGTAGTCCAGCTTTTGGTCCAATATCTCCTAATCCTAATACTGCTGTTCCATCTGTAACTACAGCTACCAGATTTCCTTTAGAAGTATACTTGTATACGTTTTCTTCGTTCTCATGAATTTTTCTGCAAGGTTCTGCAACTCCTGGAGTATATGCCAAGCTTAAATCCTCTCTTGTTTCAACTTTAATCTTTGATACTACTTGAATTTTTCCTACATTTTTTTCATGTAACCTTAAGCTTTCTTCATAATAATTCATAATAATTTCACCCATCCCTTTTTTATATTAACTTTGTAATCGTTTGCCACGAGTAAATAATATCATCACTCTGTGATTATTAAAATATTTTAAAATTTAAAAAGATAATTTGGTTATTAAGAATACTTTGTTATATATTTAACAAAATTTTTTATCGTTTCTGTACAAACCAAAATAGCCCAAAAGCATTGATATAACTTGCTCTCAGGCTATTTCCTGATTTACTTATAGCATAACTATTTTTTAAATTATTTTTTTTTTCGATCACCATATACTACTATCATTGTAGTAATTTATTCCCTCATTTTTCATTCTTTCTCCCTGAGTCTCTAACTGATTTATACTCGTTCCAGTCCCTGGCACCTTTAGGTGTCCAACCTATTTCTCCATAACCCAATAATCTTGGATATATCATATAATCCATAGCTTTTGCATCAGCAATGGTTTCTGTCCATAATGGTGCTTCTATACCTAAAACCAATTCCTTTGGAGCATAATCAGCAGGATCCCATTTATATGCACTTTCTACAGGAATGTAGCCTGCCCAATTTAATCCATATGGTGTGCTCTCGTTATATTTCATATCTAAATAAGCTTTTTTTGCAATTGATCTGCCTTTTTTGTACTTTCTGCTTCATCTCCCCCTATATGAATATATTTTGAAGTTAATATCTCAGAAACTTCCTTAATTAAGTCATCAATAAACTGATATGTCTTTTCATCATGAGTCATGAAGGAACTGAATCCTACCTTTGTACCTGTATATAAAGTCTTCTTTTTACCATCTGGATTCAAAAATCCACAAAAAGCCAATTCTGCATTGCTATGACCCGGTATATCAAATTCAGGAATTATTTCTATGTATCGTTCAGCTGCATATTTTACCAAATCTTTAAGTTGCTCTTGTGTATAATATCCTCCAGGCTCGCCCCCTACTTGTGTACTTCCGCCTATAATGGTAACTTCTCTGAAACCTTCATCATTATTTTTCAACCTAAAACTCATAATATATACTATAAATTACCTGGAAAATTAGCATGATATATATTCCATTTCAGAAAATGAAAAAACCGTACCTATTTATGGTACGGTTCATGGCAACTGCATTAACAGAGGTTTTTATAATAGATTCGATAATCACATGAAATTATATCATAAATATCGTCCTAATTCTTAGTTCACCCCGCTATTATTGGCGGCTACATCAGATATTGAAGTTGTATATCTTAATTAAGATTTGCTTCGCTAACTCCACTTACTTTGAATTTTCTTCTGACATCAATTTTAATATTCTTTGTAAGCTTATTATAAAGAAAGCTTATTAAAAGTATCACACCAAAATATAATGTGAAAGAAATAAGTTTACTTTGAAAAATTCTAAGCAAGCTATATTTCCACATAAAGACTCCTTCAAACAGATATATTTCATAAGATATTGAACCAATAAACTCAAAAAATTTGGATGTAAAATTATAATATCTTAGCAAAACAACTATCATAATGAAAAACAGTGAAATAGAAGTATTTGTTAATATATAACACTTTAAACTTGCACTGTTATATTTAACAAGAATAATAAATAACAAGAACAAAACAACTGCCAATAGTAAAAATAAATATTTTATATTCTTTTTATGAAGGTAATCCATTATTTCCTCTGAATATAATGACAATGATACTCCTACTGGAAAAGAAAATGCACTAAGCTGCCAATTAGATGATAAATCTAGTAAATAGGAATCAAAATGCCCTCTATAAATTACATAAGAAAAACAAAATAATAATAAAACTTTTATATAATTCTTCAGCTGCAGCCTGAATGTTATATAAAATATTATATACCAAAACAAAATGATTGATATATACCACATTGATGCATCAATACTTCTTCTACCATCAATACCTAGCAATACTAGAATGATAGTTTTTGCTGAATAGGTTTTATCCAGATATAAACAATCAATTATAATCCAAACTAAAGTTACAATAGAGTAAGGTATTAAAATTGACTTAATTCTTCCTATTAATTTTGCAAAATTCATTCCATTATTTAAATAGGATTTTGTTATACCAAAACCTGATAATATTAAAAATAATGTTACCCCCCACGCTCCAGCATACACTAAATTAGGAGTAATAAAAATGTGTTTATCTATAGACATATGTCCAAGAATAACAAATATAATAGCTATACCTTTTAATTCCTTCGTGCATAGTTTATCAAGCATTATACTTTCTTCAACAGGTTGTCCCATTTTCTTGAATGAGAATAATGCTATTCCCACTAATACTAATAATATAATCATGTCTACCTGATTTCTCCCATTCCTATTTATATATAAGACAAAGACCTTTTGCATTCCCCTGCACATATGCCTTTAGTCTTATATATTATATCACATAGCTTTTTCTTAGCACATAATTATTCCTTGGAATTCTATGATTTCACCCCTTAGTAAAACTTCAATAGAAACGTTAAGACAATTACTAAGCAATATGATCTTCTTAGTTTCTGACAATGCAATATCAGCTTCCCACTTTGAAATTTCATGCCCACAAACTGCACTTATTTATGGTACGGTTCACCGTAACGGGTATAACGTAGACTTTTCCGTATAAAGTTAAAGTAAGAAGGTTTCTATTTCACTCCCTTCTTACATAACTTAGCCTCTTTTATTTATATTCATTTATATGATTTAATACCCTATTATGATATTCAGCATCTTCTTCCTCTGCATCAAAAACAGCAATTCTATCTATTCCAAATTCATCTAGCCAACTGTAATCATAATTATCAGTCCATGACACCACAAATACTTTATGAACAGTATTAACTAGGGTGTGTCTGAAAAGTATCTGAACATATATTATTTTGTTAAAACAAAAATTGCAGCAACATGAACAAATGCAAGAAAAGAGACCGCCAACTTATCATAGCGAGTTGCAACCCTGCGAAAATGCT
>JBEHWK010000240.1:0-3300 GCA_040217795.1 Clostridiaceae bacterium | reverse complement strand
CGGTAATACTCCAGCCTTCCAAGCTGGAAAGGTGGGTTCGATTCCCACTACCTGCTCCATAAGCGTCTTTAGCTCAGCTGGATAGAGCAACGCCCTTCTAAGGCGTGGGCCAGGGGTTCGAATCCCTTAAGACGCACCATTTTAATATTTCGGGGTGTAGCGCAGATGGGAGCGCGCGTGGTTTGGGACCATGAGGTCGCAGGTTCGATCCCTGTCACCCCGACCACTCTGCGGGTGTAGCTCAATGGTAGAGCCCTAGCCTTCCAAGCTAGTTACGTGAGTTCGATTCTCATCACCCGCTCCAAAAAAGGCCAAGCAGTTAATGCTTGGCCTTTTTTATTGTATAGGAAAGTGCATTCTTTCCTATACAATAAAAAAGCAAGGGGTGCAGGGGAAGTTGTGTTCCCCGCCGTTAAGGAGGGTGCTCAGACACGCAGTGTCGTCGAAGGGAACCATAGGGTTCCCTAGCGAAAGTGGCGCTAGCCGCTCTTTTTATAATATTTTACAAGATAAGTGGATAAAATAAAGAAAGTATAGTATAATTATTGCATATGCATCTATAGCTCAGTTGGATAGAGTGCCGGACTTCGAATCCGTGTGTCGGGGGTTCGAATCCCTCTAGGTGCACCAAACAAAGCCAGAGAAATCAAGGGTTCCCAAAATCCTTGATTTCTCTTTTTTTATGTAAACAGTGAAATTGGGTTCCATTTGGGTTCCGTTAATATAAAAAGATACAATAGTATAGAATAGTTTAAAATAAGGCTTTGTTTAAGAATAGTGTTGAAATTAAATGGTTTGCTTATATGCAAAGGTATCCATATCTTATATAATTAAATTAAGTTGTAATTTGAGTTGGCTTGATTGCGATGTTGAGAGTTAAAATAAAAGCACATATTTAAGTTACACCTATAATTTAGAACTTATATAACTTAAATATATGCACCTCAATATCGCAATCAATAACTAGAACGAAGTCGCTAAAAGCTGGCCGCCCCCGTATGGGGATTCATAAATTCACATCTTATATTAAATATAAAATCTACGTAGAAACCATTCATATTATTGTGCTTTATTTAGAAAATTATGGCTAATATTCTTATTTTAGTATATAGCTTCCCCCTCCCCACAAGCAAGTACTTATTCACTTTTACCTTTATTTATGGTGGTGAAGCACTAATGGGCATTAACTTCCCTATCTTTATTAAATTTCCCTTCTCACATTTCTTACACTTACCTATTTTAATTCCAGTTAATTTGAAAAATAGCTCCGCTGACGATAGATTCTCAAACTCTTTTAGCTTTATCCTAAAGATTTCTAGACAGCGTTTAAACTTTAATTTCTTATTTCTATTTCCTAGAATTCCATAATGTCTTATCTTCACAAATCTATCAGGTAGTATATGCATTGAAAATCGCCTAATAAATTCTTCAGGGTTTAAAGACATTATCTTTTCTTTATTTTTATCTCTATAATCTCTCCACTTAAATACAACCTTTGCTTTATCAACTTTAATTATTCTATTATCAGATATAGCAACCCGGTGGGTATATCTTCCTAAATACTGAAGTACATATTCGGCGCTACTGAAAGGCGCCTTACTATAAACAATCCATTCTTTTTTATATAGTTTATCTTTAAATACATTAAAGATATTCTTAAATTGAAATTCACTTATGTTTCCAGGAAATCTTAGTTTATTGTTTTGATAAAGTTCATTTAAGTAAAATAAATATTTTCCGCGAAACTTTCTTGAAAGTACTTTTACAGGAATAAAGAATTTCTTTTTTGACCTTATCCATTTACTGCTATCAATACTTAATCCACCTCCTGGAACTATACAATGTATATGTGGGTGATACATTAAGTTTTGGCCCCAAGTGTGCAAAATTGTTGTAAAACCTATATTTGCATTTAAATATTTTTTATCCTTTGCTAATTCTAGCAAAGTCTCGGAGACTGCAGTGAAAAGAATGGAGTACATCTCTTTTTGATTAAATAATGTTAAAGAATTTAATTGTTCTGGTATGGTAAAAACAATATGAAAGTAATGAGTTGGCAATAACGCTTTACTTCTCTCATAAATCCACATTTCTTTGGCATAGGCCTGACATTTAGGACAATGCCGGTTTCTGCATGAATTATATGATATTCTGGTTTCTCCACATTCATCACATTCATATACATGTCCGCCGAGCGCAGCAGTTCTACAATCTCTAATAGAATATAAGGCTTTTAGAGTATTAGATGGTAATCTTTTTGATTTAGTATATGCTTCTCCATGAAGCTCCATAATATGTTGAAGTGAATTCATAAACCTACTCCAACGTATCTAAAGGACTTGTTATTTTAATTTTTCTATAATCCCTTACATGTAGATATATTGATGTTGTTTTCAGATTTGAGTGACCTAGTAATGCTTGAATAGTCACTAAGTCAACGCCATCATTCATCAGGTGGGTTGCAAAAGAATGTCTTAAGGTATGTGGAGTAGCTTTTTTAATTATTCCAGCCTTTTTTACTGCTTTGTCAATAGCACGTTGCACGGTGCGGCTAGTTAGTTGTTTCTTTGTTTGCCTGGATACAAATAAGTAATCATCTGGTGAATAATTTTTATATCCAAACTTTTTCCAATATATCCTTAGTAAATCCAGATTCTTTTGAGATAATAAAGTATATCTTTCTTTATTGCGTTTACCATTCCTAATTCTAATTTTCATCTCAGTACTCATAATATCAGATATTCTTAAATTTATAGCTTCGCTGACGCGTAAGCCGCCAGAATATAAAGTTGATATTATTGCCTTATGTTTTAAATAAGGGATAGATTCTAATAAAAGTTTTATTTCTTCTTTAGTTAAATATTGTGGTAGCTTCTTATCATATCTAAGTCTGGGAACTCTTAAATCACTCCATGATCCTTCAAGCGTTACAACATAAAAGAATTTTAAAGTGCTATTAATATAATTTACGGTTCCCCTGCATAATTTTCTATCATTAATGCAATAATCTAGATATTGGATAATTTCTTTTTCACCTAACATTTCAGGTGATTGATTATAGAATCTAGAATAGCTTTTCATGATCCAAACCATATTAGTAATAGTAGCTTTGCTGCGACCACGAAGTTCTAGATCTTTAATCATTTTTTCAATTTTTTGATACATTTTATCACTCCTAAAAAGTGCATAAAATGTGAGAAGTGAAGCTTCCTTGAGAAAGAAACTTCACTTCTTATTTTTTCCATATAATTTCAAATTAATCACTAGCTCTCGCCATCGCTTTTAGCGATTTAGTTCTAT
>JBEHWK010000239.1:0-3345 GCA_040217795.1 Clostridiaceae bacterium | reverse complement strand
ATCATCTAAGTTCTCGAATTCAATGGGTTCTGTAAAAAATTCAGCTTCCATCATAAAACAACGTATCACCTTTTATCCCTCCTTTCTGCAAAAGTATCACCGCAGCCTCGTATCTCCGACTTTTCTACCCGTGACAAGAACCTGAAATACTTTCCTTTTCTGCCACAGGGGCAGTCATCTGTACCAATTAGTTCTCCTATGTCTTCAGTCAATATAGCTTGTCCTGGATAACTGGAACTTAGGCAGCTCATCACTTCTATCATCCCAGCCTGTCCTTCCTTAACTTCCTTAAGCGTCTTAAAATCACGAATAATAACTTCAGCAAAGTCAGGCACATGTTTATATCCATATTCACAATCAATAAAAACTACCCCCAGCTGTTCTACCATTCCGTAAAAATCTATTATATTTTCCGGCAAAGTACCCAGTACCTCTGCAGTGACGTTTTTAAACTCTTCTTTTCCAACCTTTATTTCGGTAAGTTTTTTCCATCCACCGCTATGAAGCAGTTTCAATCCTGGCAGGTTAAGTTTTATATCCTTCTCTTTTAAAACCTTTATAAACCTTGACCAAATAATATAAGTAAAACCATAAACAAGAACTTCCTTGTCCTTATTTTTTTTCTCAAACTCTTTAAGTTTTTCAATATTTAACTGAAGATCATCATCAATACTTTCCATAACATAGGTCAAACTTCTCCCATAGCTGCTTATTCCTCGTATAGCAGCTCCTCTTGCAGACAGTTTATCTTGTTTGCGGTTCACAGCTTCACTATCAATTATCATCATAGGCCTTCTCTCAGACCCAAGGAAACTTTTTAACGTTGATATTAATCCGTTCATTTGCCTTATAGCAGTTGATTTATCAATATATACTCTGCTTGGAGTATCACCGGTAGTTGAACTTGAATTCAATACCCTTACTACCTCCTCCTCTTTGCAGGTTTTAAGTTCAAAAATCTTGAACATATTTACTGGTATAAATGGGACCTCCTCAAGAGCTCTGATATTATCAATAACTATTCCAAGTTTTTCATACATGCTTTTTATATTTTCATTTTTTATGCTATCTTTCAGTTGAAGCTTTATTTCATATAACAGCTTCTCTTCCTTATCCTTTTGGCATTGCTCAAACTGATTATGATTAATGATTTCTTCTATCATTTAATTCACCTACCATAACTTTTCCTGAAGAGTTTTTAGGAAGTTCTTCTGAAAAAACTACATATTTGGGCACTTTATATGAAGGCAGCCTATCCTTACAATATTGAACTATATATTTTTCATCTAACTCCTGCACTCTCTGGTTCATAACAACAAAAGCTTTTATCCCTTCACCAAGGATATCATCACTCACTGGAATTACAGCAGTTTCCACTACTTCGGGGATTTGCACAATAACATCTTCTATTTCCTTGGGGCTTATTCTGTTACCGCCGCTTTTAATTATGTGTTTTTTTCTCGCGGTTATATAAATGAAGCCTTCGCTGTCTCTTAATGCCAGGTCACCTGTATAAAGATAACCATTTCTTATTACTTTACAAGTTTCTTCTTCATCATTAAAGTAACCCTTCATTATATTTCCCCCAACAGCTGCCAATTCCCCTATTTCACCTGTCTTAGCCTCATTACCCTCCTCATCAAAAATCTTTAGTTCAGTTCCCGGTATTCCTTTTCCGATAGAGCCCAGCTTTTCTTCAAGTTTGTCAGGAGGCAGATAAGAAAGCCTGGCAGTTGCCTCAGTTTGTCCATACATAATAAATATTTCAACACCCTTCAGAAGCTGTTTCAGTTCTTCTATAAATACATCCGGTAGCTTTCCCCCTGCCTGAGCCACATATCTAAGAGAAGGAAATTCCATATTTCTCATATTTGATTTTCTGAGAAGTATCTGATAGTTGCTGGGCACCCCGGCAAAACCCGTACATTGGTATTTATTAATATCCTCAAGTACTGAATCCGGAAACATGAATTTATTATTAATCACCAGGCTTCCTCCAGCTCTCAAATGTGTGTGTAAAATAGAGGTGCCAAAGCAGTAGTAAAATGGCAGTACTACTTCAATCCTATCTTTACTGTCAATCTTCATGTACTGGATTATAGAATTTGTATTGTAAAAAAGATTATAATGTGTCAGCATTACACCTTTAGGTCTTGCAGTGGATCCTGACGTAAATAGTATGACAGCAACCTCCTCCTTAAAATCCACTTCTTCGGGGATTTCTTTCTGTTTAATATAATTTGGGGCTTTTGATAAACTTTCTACAGTCTCTTCTGTATAAATTTCTATACTCTTACTTAATACATCACTTAACTTCTTCAAAAACTTCTTTTGAATGAAAACCAGTCTGCTTTCACAACTTTTTGCAATATACTCAATATCTGAAACACTGAGAGTCGGATTGATTGGTACACAGACACAACCGCTCTTTATTATTGCAAAATAACTTTCAATGAAAAAAAGAGAATTCTCCGATATTAACAAAATTTTGTCCTTCTTGTTAAATCCACCAGCCGTTATTTCCTGGGAAATCATCTCTATTCTCGAATACAATTCTTTATATCCAACGTTTGTCTTATCAATAACAGCAGTTTTTTCAAGCCTTGAGGAAAATTCAAAAATATAATCTGTAAATGTCATAGTTCCACTTCATACCTTTTCAACATTTTTTTTATATCACCAATGGTATACATTCTGGAAACATCTTCAACTGCTATAGATATTTCAAAATTTTCCTCAAGTTCTGATACGAGATCGAAATGCGCAAGAGAATCCCACCCTTCAATTTCATCTGGTCCAAAGCTGTCTTCAATTTCAGCAGTATTTTTAATACCAAAAACCCTGCCAAATATCTTGTTTAACTTTTCCATATTGTTCATTTATTTTTCCTCCTCTTAATTAAATCTTATAATTTCAGATTCACTTATTTTAAAAGCAAAATTCATGCCAAAATTCACTAGCAATGGTTAAATTCATTTACTAAATATCATAAAGTATAAAAACAATGAAAAAAACAAACAATATTATTGTATTGTAGTTATCTTAATAGGAGGAATATTTATGTTTAAGCATGAAAAACCCTTTTTGAATCAGTTACAAGTAAAGGTAGAAAGACCAAATCCACAGTATGCAGTACTTATGCAGGAACAGCTAGGCGGAGGAAACGGTGAGTTGAAAGCAGCTTTACAATATCTTTCCCAAAGATTCAGGGTTAAGGATCAGACAATCAAAGACTTATTCCTCGATATAGGAACTGAAGAGCTCAGCCACATGGAGATAGTTGCAGAAACTATCAATCTGTTGAACGGACATGATGTAAATTACGAGACTGTAGGCACAGGAGAA
>JBEHWK010000238.1:0-3393 GCA_040217795.1 Clostridiaceae bacterium | reverse complement strand
AAAACTTCATATGGTATACGTGCCCAGTTTGAAGTCATTCCATCTGAAGATGTTACTGCTCTTAGTGCTACTGTATGGCAATAAGTTCTCTCATCTCCCATAACTCCTACTGATTGTATATTTGGCAGGCAAGCAAAGTATTGCCATATTTCGCTTTCCAATCCTGCTAAAGCTACTTCTTCTCTGAATATAGCGTCTGCTTCTCTTGTTATTTCAAGTTTTTCTTCAGTGATTTCCCCAAGAACTCTTATAGCTAACCCTGGTCCTGGGAATGGCTGTCTCCATACCAGATGGTGAGGTATTCCAAGTTCCTCTCCTACAGCTCTAACTTCATCCTTGAATAATTCTCTTAAAGGTTCTATCAAGCTGAATTCAATATCTTCAGGAAGTCCTCCTACATTATGGTGACTCTTGATTACAGCTGAAGTACCAGTTCCGCTTTCAACTACGTCAGGATAGATAGTTCCTTGAACCAGATAATCTATTTTTCCTAACTTGTTAGCTTCTTCTTCAAATACTCTGATGAATTCTTCTCCGATTATTTTTCTCTTTGCTTCAGGATCAGAAACTCCTGCAAGTTTTCCTAAAAATCTATCCTTAGCATCAACTCTTATTAGGTTCATATCAAAACCATCTCTGAATATTTGTTCTACCTGATCACCTTCATCTTTTCTAAGTAAACCGTGATCTACAAATACGCAAGTTAATTGCTTTCCTACTGCTTTATGTACCAATACTGCAGCAACAGATGAATCAACTCCACCTGATAATGCGCATAAAACCTTCTTATCCCCTACTAATTCTTTTACTTCCTTTATCTTCTCTTCAGCAAAAGAAGCCATACTCCAGGATTTATCTAATTCACACACTTTATATAAGAAGTTTTCAAGCATCTTCTTTCCAAAAGGAGTGTGCTCCACTTCTGGATGGAACTGAACTCCATATAATTTCTTTTCTTCATTTTCCATAGCTGCTATTGGACATACTTCTGTATGAGCTATAATTTTAAATCCTTCCGGAGCCTCTGCAACATAATCAGTATGGCTCATCCAGCAGATTTCTTCTTTAAGTATTCCTTTGAACAACTTAGAAGAATTATCTAAGTTAATATGAGTTTTTCCATACTCTCTTACTGGAGCTGTTTTAACAGTCCCACCTAAAACGTGAGACATCAATTGATCTCCATAACATATTCCAAGAATAGGAACTCCTAAACTGAATATTCTTTCATCTATCTTTGGAGTATCTTCACCATAAACAGAATTAGGTCCTCCGGTGAAAATGATACCTCTTGGTGCTTTTTCTCTGATCACTTCTAAAGTTATTGTATACGGAATTATTTCACAATATATACCACATTCTCTTACTCTTCTTGCTATTAACTGATTGTACTGACCACCAAAATCAACTATTAAAACTAAATCTTTTTTCATTTTTACCTCCTATAAGGAATTATTAGAATTATTGGCTAACACTATAGTTTGGTGCTTCTTTTGTAATATTAATATCATGCGGATGACTTTCTCTAAGTCCTGCTGAAGTCTGAACAACAAATGTTGCATTTTCGTATAGATCTTCAAATGTTCTTGCTCCTAAGTATCCCATACCAGATCTGATTCCACCAATTAATTGGTATATGGTTTCAGAAACATATCCTTTATATGCGACTCTTCCTTCGACACCTTCAGGAACCAGTTTCTTGTTTCCTTCCTGGAAGTATCTGTCCTTTGAACCTTTTGCCATTGCTGCCAAAGATCCCATTCCTCTGTATACCTTATAAGTTCTTCCGTTGTATATTTCCATTTCACCTGGTGCTTCTTCACAACCTGCAAGCAGAGATCCCATCATAGCAGCTGATGCTCCGGCTGCTAAAGCTTTTACTATATCTCCTGAATATTTTAATCCGCCATCAGCAATAACAGGTATTCCATACTTATGCGCTTCTTCTGCACAATCCATTACTGCAGTACATTGCGGCACTCCCACTCCTGCAACTACTCTTGTTGTACAGATTGATCCTGGCCCTATACCTACTTTAATACAATCTGCTCCAGCTTCTATTAAATCTCTTGTTGCTCCTGCTGTTGCAACATTCCCGGCAATTACCTGAAGCTCCGGATATAACTTCTTTATTGATCTTACCGCATCTATTACTCCTTTTGAGTGCCCATGCGCAGTATCGATAGTTACAACATCAACACTTACTTTTACCAATGCATCTACTCTTTCAACCATATCTGCAGTAACTCCAACCGCTGCTCCGCATAACAATCTGCCCTTGGAATCCTTTGCTGCATTAGGGAATTCTCTAGCTTTCTCTATATCTTTTATAGTAATTAATCCTTTTAAGTATCCATCTTTATCTATTAAAGGAAGTTTTTCAATCTTATGCTTTTTCAGAATTTCTTTTGCTTGCTCTAATAAAGTTCCTTCCGGTGCTGTAACAAGGTTTTCTTTTGTCATTACTTCATCTATTTTTCTTTGGAAGTCAGTTTCAAAAACTACATCTCTATTAGTTATGATTCCTATTAATTTACCGTCTTCAGCTGTTATCGGAACTCCTGATATTCTGTATTGTGCCATTAAATCCAAAGCTTGCTGAACTGTATGATCTGCTGATAAAAATATAGGATTGGTAATTATTCCATTTTCCTGTCTTTTTACCCTGTCAACTTCTTTAGCCTGCTCTTCTATAGTCATGTTCTTATGTATTATTCCAATTCCGCCTTCTCTTGCTATAGCAATGGCCATTTTAGATTCAGTAACAGTATCCATGCCCGCACTCATAAGCGGTAAATTAAGTTTAATTGTTTTTGTTAAATTCGTAGCAAGGCTTACATCCTTTGGTAAAACCTCCGATTTGTTTGGTACTAAAAGCATATCATCAAAAGTGTAAGCAGTTTTTAATATTCTTGCCATAAGAAACCTCCTAAAAATAATTTTTTTCCTGCATGTAATGATTTTATTCTTGCATTTTAAATTGAAATTTGCTATTTTTCTTTCATTACAAATGTAAAAAACACATTAACCCAAGTGAAGTTAATATGTCAGTTTATCCCAGCAATACCTGCATATCAATTCACTCATAGTCGGAAATTTACGGTTTCCGGTAGAAACATCTGGCCATATTCCAAATATATACGAGCAATCTCTTTTTAAGTTATAAATATTATAGAATATAGGAATTCCAATGTCAATAAAGAAAATTTTATTGCAATGCCGTCATTTTTTTGACAGATATATTTCATTTATTTAAGTGAATCATCAAACTTGCCTGCATTTCTGACTGTTTCCCACTCCTCTATAAAATCATTTATGGCTTCATTTATACCTATATAGAATTCAAGATTGTTATCTAGTATTTTAATCTGCTTTTCCCACTTTATCCTGACG
>JBEHWK010000237.1:0-3406 GCA_040217795.1 Clostridiaceae bacterium | reverse complement strand
AAGAATTACGATGAATTCCCCGTCCTCAATGGTGAGATTTATATTTTTAAGGGCTGCAGTTTCAATATCACCGTTAGTATAAATTTTTGAAACATCCGTTAATACTATCATGATTGCCACCACCCGGTATGGAATTATTTTCAGGTAATAAAGCATACTTATATATATATAATTATACATCATTCTCCCAAGTAAAAGGTGTATAATTATATATAGGGAACCATTATTAATACTTAACTTATATGTAATGTTTCTTGTTATACTTATAAAAATACTTCGTAATGTAACCGTTTTATATAAAAACGAAAGGAAGTGGCAATATGGATCTGACTCCTGAAAAACAGGCTGAAAAGAAGACACTAACCAGACAGCTTAAGAAAAACAGAAACAGAAAAAAGATTATTATACTGGGCTCTGTGGCGCTAGTGGCCGCATCAGCTTTTATTGTAACCATGACAGGAATTGGAATTCCAAAAATCAAGGCTTCCGATACAACAGTGCTTGCTCGTGCAAATATTGAAAAAAGTATCAGTGCTTCGGGTACTGTGGAAACTTCAAATGCCTACAAATTATATAATACATTGAATTATCCCGTAGAGGAGATATATGCAGAAGTCGGACAGGTTGTACAGAAAGGTGACAAGCTCTGCCAGCTTGATAATGACAGCCTGAAGAAACAGATAGAACTAAAAGAAACAACAATTGGCATGTCTGCTGAGCAGGCAGCATTGCTGGTGAAAGCTTCAGAAGAAAAATATAATGCTGCTAAAGCGGCCCTGGCCAATGGAACCAACTCATCCATAGTGAGTGGGAACAATGCGGTAAACGTTGCTTATTATGCATGGCAAAAGGCAAAAAAAGGTTATGATGATTACTTGACATTTTTAAACAGCGGAGATAATTCTCAAATCCTTTTGCAGAAAGCTGCAGTTGATAATGCGGCAGGTTTTCTGCAAAATGCAAGGTTTGTTTATGATGAGACCCAATCCGACCTCAGTTCCGCAAAAAGAACTTTAGATCAGGCTCGTCGTAAGATAGAAGAGGCTAAGGATGATCTTGACAGTGCAAATGATGCAGTTGCATCAGCGTTTCAAGAGTACACTGAAGCGGAAAAAGCGTATAATGATGCCAAAGTGGTTGTGGATGCTGCAGGGGCAAGTGCAACCCAGGAACAGATTGATGCTGTGAATGCAGCCAAATCTAATATGGATATGGCACAAGTAACCCTTACAAATGCTAAAGCAGCGGCAGCTCAGGCACAGCTGGAATATGACACTGCAAAAGTTCAATATGATGCCGAAAAGAAAAGCTATGACAGTTATTCATATGCTGAGCAGCAGGCAAAAATAGCATTGGATAATGCACAAACAGCCTATGATAATGCCAATGCCCAATATCAGGCAGCAATAAAGGCTTCTAACAGTACACTGGCAGATTATGAACTTGCAGTGAAGAGTTCATATCAGTCATACCAGGATGCTTTATCTGCCTTGAATTCATCAAAAACTTATGCGAATAATGAACTTCAGGCATATAAGGATAACCTGAACAGTGCGCAGGCATCAGCAAAGAACGATGCCGCGGTAAAAGATCTTTCAAATCTTAAGAAGGACCTTGATTCCACAACAGTAACTTCGCCTGCATCAGGAACAGTAACTGCAGTATATGTCAGGAAAGGATCAGTTCCTTTATTGATGTTTGTCATCGAAGGAACTGATCACCTGGTTGTTGATACTTCTGTAAAAGAAAATGATATAAACAAGGTAAAGACCGGTATGGCGGTTGTAATAAGGTCTGATGCCACAGGAGATACACTTTATGATGGAAAAGTCACATCAATAGCTCCTTCCCCGGATAAAAACCAGAGCGGTGATACAATAACAGATGGAGATATTGGGTATGATACTAAGGTACAAGTCATATCTGAAAGCACCGGGCTTCACATAGGTATGAGCGTCAACCTGGATTACATACTCCAGACGCAGAATGATGTCCTTGCTGTGCCTTATGAGGCTGTATATAAAAATGAACAAGGAGAACAGAGTGTACTTGCTGACGTCAAACAATGGAATGGAAAGCATGTTTTAAAAGAATATCCTGTAGTTACCGGAATAGATAATGAAGCAGCCATAGTCATAAGCGGGGACAATATTTATGAAGGCATGAGGGTGATCAATGAACCGGCAAAATATAAATCAGCGGCAATTGTATCTATCGAATAAAATCAGGTATATTTATTATCGGAAGCAAGTATAATAAACTGTATTAATAATTATAAGGATATGAAATTATGAGGAATTTAGGATTTGCCATTGTTTCATTTGTACTTGGAATAGCTGGTCTGATTCTTATACTCATAAATGCCGGTTATTTAATAGCAGTTCTTTTCGGTATTGTGGGACTGATTCTGGGTATATTAGCCAGAAAAGCAATAAAAAATTCCGAGGATAAAGTAAAAGGTTTGGGAGTGGCAGTAGCTGGTATTGGATTGACTATCATAACCCTGCTAATCTGGATTATAGGTCTGGCTGCTAATACTGGTACATTTTTCTTGCTCAAATAATATGTAATAGTTAATAGGATAAGAATTATGCAAAAAACCAGATTAGGCATCTCTGTGGGTCTGTTGGGAGCAGCACTGTATTTTATGGGATTATTAAGCTTATTCGGACTTATTATACTGGCAGGATATGTACTGCTGTCTGAGTCAGATGAATGGTTAAGGAAAAGTGCTGTTAAAGCAGTAGCTATTGTTATTGTATTTAGTCTTATTTCTGTAATAATATGTTTTGGTAGTGACATTCTCAATTTTTTAAATAATCTTTTCCTTGTGACAGGTGAATCTTCAATCATTTCCTATCCGCTGCACCTGGATGTTTTAATTACCAGCTTAACTAATGCAGCAGAAAAGATAGTACTGTTTATACTTGGCATTAAAGCACTTCTGACTAAATAAAGTAAAAAACAGAGCTTCAGCCATTGCCGAAGCTCTGTTTTTTTACTTATAAGGAAGAACCTGAAGAGTTGCCGGAGTTGCTGCTGCTCTGGGAACTTCCTGAGTTGTCATTACTGCCTTCTGTACCTGAAGCAGGGAGGCTTGACTTTATCTTATTGATTACAGCATCAGCCTGAGCCTGGGTAATAACTTTATCCGTTACCAACTGAGCTAATGCTTTGCTGTCTATGCCTATGTGTCTTCCGGAGGCTCCTGATTTGCCTTTGTTTCCGGAAGATTTTCCATCATTTGAATCACTAGAAGCTGATTTGTTTTGTGAATTGTCAGTTTTGTTTGAGGTCAAAGCTGAAAGTATCTTGTCTGATTGTTCCTGGGTAATGGTTCCGTCTTTTACAAGAGCCGCAAGGCTGCCCTTTATCTCATCAAGGAACTTATTCTGCGGTTTGGAAG
>JBEHWK010000236.1:0-3461 GCA_040217795.1 Clostridiaceae bacterium | reverse complement strand
AGACTACTTCGGTTATCGCAGGTTACTGGAGGATTTATAGGCAACGATGATGGCCAAGCTGTTCAAAAGGTTAGTGACGCCAAGTTATCTGTACTTGAGGACATAATTGACAGCACTTTGCAGGAAGGAAGAAAGCTTGTTGTTATTGCAAGATTTGTGCCTGAATTAAATGCCATCTGTAAGCTGCTTGATAAGAAAGGTATCAGGCATTCACTGATAATGGGTGGAGTGAAAAATCGTGAAGAACAGGTAGCTCAGTTTCAAAATGACCCTGATGTATCAGTGTTTGTAGGGCAGATTGCAACAGCGGGACTTGGAATCACTTTAACTGCAGCAAGCACAATGGTGTTTTATTCTCTTGATTATTCGATGTCCAATTTTGAACAAACCAAGGCGCGTATCCATCGCGCAGGCCAGAAAGCAAATTGCACCTACTTGTACCTGGTTGCAAAGGATACAGTTGATATAAAAATTTTAAAAGCCTTGCGTAACAAAGCAAATATTGCAAAGGCATTAGTAGATGATTACAGGAAAGGAATTAATCCATTTTTAAATGAGGGAGGCGAAGTTTAATGAGCGATAACAAAATGTTTGAACTAGCTGACAGGCTAAAAGAACTAAGAGAGGTAAAAAAGGATGCAGAGCAAAAGGTCAAAAACCTGAATGCAGAAATAGATGAAGTAGATTATGAGCTTTCAGAGCTAATGATGAACACTGAAACACAAAATTTCACCAGAGGCGGCACTATGTTCTGTTTGGCTACAACAACAAGAGCATCTGCCAATGCTGGCAGAAAGGATGAACTTTACAATGCATTAAAAGAAAGTGGTTATGGTGATTTGGTATATGAAACTGTTAATGCAAACTCTCTTTCAGCATTTGTGAAGGAGCAAATATCAGAGAACGAAGATGTACTTCCAAAATGGCTTGATGGACTTGTGAACGTATTTGAGAAAACCACAGTGGGTGTCAGAAAAGCATCAAAATCTTAATGAGTAAAAATATAAGAATTTTAGGAGGATAGAAATTATGTCAAAGAAAGAAATTGCAACTATCAATGAAATGAGCGGCTATATGCAGCTTGCAGAATTCAATATTAATAATGCTATGAGTGAAGAATTAGAAGGCCTGGACACTACCTTTGAGCGTATTAAAATCCCTTCAGCTGGCAGTACAGTTTTTGAAGTTCCAGGAGAGGACCCAAATGAACCGGATGCAGTAAAAGAGTTTTCAGCAGTTATTCTGTATCATCATCCATTACATGCTTATTATCAGAACAAATATACAGGGGGCAATAATCCACCGGATTGCGGCAGTCTTGATGGGGTTATTGGTATAGGAACTCCAGGAGGCAGCTGCGGCAAGTGTCCATTCAATCAATTCGGAACAGGGGAGAATGGCTCCAAAGCCTGCAAAAACAGAAGAAGAATTTATGTTCTTAGAGAAGGTGAGATTTTTCCGATGCTTTTATCACTGCCAACAGGTTCTCTTAAGGAGTTTAGCCGATATGTAAAACGCCTGCTTGGTAAAGGGAAAAAGTCTAATAGCGTTGTTACTCGTTTCTCCCTTAAAAAAGCTACTAATTCGAGTGGTATAGCTTACTCACAGGCTCAGTTCGCTGCTCTTAGAAACCTTACAGCAGAGGAATATGCCCTGATAAATAACTTATCTGAGCAAGTGAAAGCATACAGCCAAAATGTTGGATTTGAGTTGGAGCTTTCAACTGATGTAACAGAAGTTGTGCCTAATGTTGATCCTGAAACTGGAGAAATAATAGAACCGTTAAAGTAAATTATTGCTTTGGAGCGGAGTGGACAAGCTGTTCACTCCCTCACAAAGGGACAAGGAGAGGAGAAATGAATTACAAATGCGTCACATCAATAAAAGAAATAATTAATTATATAACAGATGCCAAGGTTATAGCTTTTGACTTTGAAACTGCACCGGTAGATGATTACCGCAATGAAGAACGTGCAGCATTGGATGCAAATAAATCAGTGATTGTAGGTGTCAGTTTTTCAGTAGCTGATGGTACTGGTATATATGTACCTATAAAGCACCGAATCGGCATGAATATGGAAAATGAAAAGGAACTATGGAAATACCTTAAAACTGAAGTTTTTGAGAACTCAAAGGTAATAAAAGTGGCACATAATCTTTCTTTTGAAGCAATGTTCCTCTATTCTATTGGCATTCTTGTAAAAGCCCCTGTTTATGACACCATTGCAGCAGTACAAATGACACTTAAAGATAATACGGAATTTAGGGGATTAGCAGATTGTGGTCTTAAAAAGTTGGTTCCAGAATTATTTGGAGATGAGCTTCCAAGCTACGAAACAGTTACTGCTGGACTTCATTTTGATGAACTAAATCCACATGATAAAGAAACAATTCGATATGCCTGTGCTGACAGTGACTACACTCTTAAATTATATAAGATAACCATTGACTGGTTTGATCGATTTCTGCCAAAGCACAGATATATAGTTGAACAGATAGAATCCCCAACCTCAGTTTATGTGGGGCTTATGAAATATAACGGTATACCGGTTGATAAAGAACTGATGCTGAAAAAACAAGTTGAAGCGGAAGAAAAACTCAAATCAATAAAAGAAGAAATAGCTTTTATTATTGGGGATGTGCCAATTGGAGCCAATGCCAGCACTGTTGCCTTTAAAGGTTATTTATATAAAGACTTAAAATTACCAGTGTTTAAAACTACAGCAAAATACCAGGAAGCAGCAGATGATGAAACCATGATAATGCTTGTACAGTGGTGTAAGGAAAATAAACCGGAACTAACTCATCTTTTTCAATTAATTCAGGAATACAGGAAGTGGGGGAAAATTAAATCAACCTATATTGATGGATATTTGCAGCATATAAACACTGCCACAGGAAGAATACACCCAGACCTTATGCCGCTTGGTACTGAGACAGGCCGTTTTGCATCAAGAAAGCCGAATTTGCAGAACTGTCCTCGTAAAGACAATGATCCTATAGGTGTCAGAAGTTTTATAGTTGCTACTAATGGAAAAGCAATTCTTTCGCTGGATCTGTCTCAGATAGAATTACGTGTCGGAGCCTTTTATTGCCGTGATAAGACAATGCTTGAAACCTATAAAAATGGAGGAGATATTCATGGCCAGACCACCAGCGTTATTTATAAAATTCCATTTTCAGAGGCAACTAATAAAAATGCTTGCCACTATAAAGAAAGAAGAACTATAGCTAAAAACTGCAACTTCGGAGTGTTCTTTGGTCTATTCCCTAAGGGACTGCAAAAAACTCTTAGATTTAAGGCAGGACTTGATACGCCCCTTTGGGAGTGTGAGAAGATTATTGCAAACCTTAAATCAGGTTATCCAAAGCTTTCAGAGTGGCAGGAAGAAGTTAAGAATATAGCAGCTCTACGAAAATATACTGAAACTTATCTTGGCAGACGAAGATATTTGCCGGGA
>JBEHWK010000235.1:0-3522 GCA_040217795.1 Clostridiaceae bacterium | reverse complement strand
ACTGCTCAAGTATAATAGCAGCAGGGGAGTGGCTGTATTATGTAAGGTGGACTGATTTTGGCGAACTTTACAAGATGAAAACAGATGGTACCAGTAAAACTAAGTTATGTGAGGTAAGAAGCCAGAATATATTCTTATCAGGAGATTGGATTTACTATTCTGATTTTGCAGATGATGATAAAGACGGAGTATATACAAGAACTTCCTACAAGATAAAAACAGACGGCACCGGAAAGGAACAGCTGAATTCTGAGAATGCGTCAATTGTAGGAATTTCAGGTGAATGGATTTATTATGGGAATTGGTCTGAGGACAGTTCGGGAAGTTTTAAGGTAAACTTATACAAGATAAAAACGGATGGCACAGAGAAAACTAAACTAAGTGATGATAATATGGGAGCGGCAAATTTGTCAGGAGATATGATTTATTATTCCAACAGGTCTGACGGTTCTAAGCTGTATAAAATTAAAACAGACGGCACTGGAAAAATTAAGTTGGCGGATGATACCTGTGGATCAATAAGTGTAACAGGAAACTGGGTATATTACCAAAATGGGTCTGACTACTGGAAACAATATAAGATAAAAACAGATGGAACAGGGAAAAACGTACTATAATAGTGCGGCAAATTTTTCATATCCGTACAATAATGTTAAAAACAGCAGAGGCTGCACCTCTGCTGTTTCTTTTTTGGTTTAATATGTTTTATAATTGCATTGATATTTTTTAGAAAGCTTACTGATTTTTTTGCGAAGAAGGGCACTCTCAGCTGTCTGGAAGCCTATAAAGATTCCAGCCTGAAGTGCAAGTTGAGGATCGGATGAATCTTTAATGAAATTTTCAATCAGGATTAAGTTTGTGGATATGTCATGAAGCCTTCCTAATATATCCTGAAGGCTTTTAAGATCATTTTTAAGCTTGATTTTTCTGTGGTTTATTATAGGGTGATAACTTTCTTCTATGTAACGAAGCTTTTTTTCTTGAATCCTCAGCCTATGAAGTTCTTCATTATCTGATAAATTAACGTTTTTCAAACTTCTTAAAAATTTTTTGCTGAGTTTTGACAGTGTGGAATTTACATAACCTGATATGGAAACTTTTTTATTAATATCTGTTGTAAATGGCTTGTCACATAACCATGTCTTAAAATCTGAAATTGCCTCTGTAAAATATCCATGGTTTATTTTTTCCAAAATGGTTGTATTTGCAGCATTTCTATGTGACAGGATAATGGAATTAAGTGAATCAAGAACAAGAGGGTTGTCAGTTGGGATGATTGAAATTCTGCCGAGTTCCTGTGATAAAACATCAAGTTCCCGAATTTCCCCAAGCTGGTTTGCAAGATTTCGCAAGGTTTTCTGTCTTGATTTATAAACCTCCCTGGTTATGTATGATTTGCTTAAATACAGCACAGATCTTAATTTTCTTAAGTATACCCTCAGCTGGTGGATGTTTTCCGGATCATCTGGATTCCGGGTGAATTGATTCAGATAAAAAGTCACTGAATTCAGCAATTCAAGAAGAAGGTCTCTGAGGGATTCTGATGCATCTCTTTTTTTATTTAAAATTAAGGAAGTATCTGCTTTTAAGGGGGATTTTGATTTTTCATCCATTGATATCAGCTCCTTATTTTTAGAGTAATATAGAGAAACAACTTCAATTCTATGGCAAGTTTCAGTTATGGTTCCATATAGTATGTATAAATATATTATAGTAAATTACATCCCATTATTACAGGGGTCGTTTGTGAAAATAGATATGTTAAAAATTAATCTAATTTAATATGAACTTAAAATGATATTAACAACAGGCTGTTATTATATACATGTAGATGTCAAGTGAATTAGATTAAAGGGGGAAGTTTATGAAGTCTATAAAAATGAAAAAGTCAGTTGCTGCAGTATTATTGGCGGCAGGAGTAATTACTGTATCATTGGTTCCTCAGGCTGCAAGCGGTAAGGGGAGTAGCCAGAATAGCAAGCCTCTTGCTAAAAATGTAATTCTTATGATCAGTGACGGATGCGGATACAATGAAATAAGGGCAACAGATTATTATCAATATGGGAAAACAGGAACTCAGATATATGAGAAATTCCCGTTCTCTGTCGGAATGAGCACATATTCATATGGAGGAAGTTACGATACAAACAGAGCATGGAATGATTTTAACTATGTAATGAATAATCCTACTGATTCAGCAGCTGCAGCTACTGCTATGTCTACTGGGATTAAAAGCTACAATGCCGCAATAGGAGTAGATATCAATGGACAAAATATAAAACATATTTCAGAAGACTTTGAGGATCAGGGAAAGTCTACAGGGGTGGTTACTTCAGTGGAATTCAGCCATGCAACTCCTGCAGGTTTCGTAGCACATAATGTAAGCAGAAACAACTATTCTGATATAGCGAGAGATATGATTATATCAAGCAGAGCTGATGTCATCATGGGGGCGGGAAATCCTGCATTTGATGACAATGGTAATATCAGAACAGAGATTAAGGATTCATATTATAACTATGTAGGCGGAAAAGACATCTGGAATAAGCTCGTTAGCGGGACTTTGACAGAAACAGCAGATGCAGATGGAGACGGAAAATCAGATTCATGGACTCTGATTCAAAGCAAAGAAGAATTTGTAAATCTTGCTGAAGGAGAAACTCCTCATCGAGTGCTTGGAGTACCTCAGGTTTATACAACATTACAGCAGGCAAGAGGAGGTGACAATAAGGCAGATGCGTTTAAGATTCCAATGAATGATAATGTTCCAGAGCTTGCTGAAATGTCAAAAGCTGCCCTTAATGTACTTGACAATAATGAAAATGGATTTTTCCTTATGATTGAAGGCGGAGCTGTAGATTGGGCAGGGCATGCAAATCAAGGCGGAAGATTGATTGAAGAGGAAGTAGCTTTTAACAAAGCTGTTGAAGCTGTGGATGCATGGGTTCAGAAGAACAGTAACTGGGGAGAAACTGTGCTTATAGTTACAGGAGATCATGAAACCGGGTATCTTACAGGCTGCGGATCAAATCCTTCATGGAATTATATTGCAAATAATGGGGCTGGCAATATGCCTGGGCTTCAGTGGAACAGTGGGGATCATACCAACAGCATAATACCATTGTTTGCAAAAGGGGATGCAGCAAGATTATTAAAAGATTATGCTGACGAAGCAGATGTTACCAGAGAAAAATATATTGATAATACTGAAATAGCAAAAATCATAAGAAATATCATTAAATAAGATAATTGATAGTCTGTCAATCTTTTTAGGTTGACAGACTGCTGTTTGCTATAGCTAAAGCTCTTAACCGCGGGGTTTTTTTGTATTGATGGGCCTGCATTTTCTGAAGTATGTCATCAAGAGCCCTTACGCCGTCGGGAAGATAATTGCCTTTATTAAGCATGATACATTCAGCTTCTGAACCCATGACAGCATCTGTTATTTCTGCCCTGGTTGGAATACCTGTCTGAACCATGGTTTCAAGAACCTGAGTTGCCCAGATTACTGGAATGTGGGCT
>JBEHWK010000234.1:0-3535 GCA_040217795.1 Clostridiaceae bacterium | reverse complement strand
TATATACTTTCCGCTGCCACATTTCCCATACCTGATATACTGTTGATAGGCGGTCTTAAACCATCTTCCTCCACTATAAATTTTGTTGCGTGAGACTTATATAGATCAATAGGAAGGAAATTAATTCCCCTCTCATACATTTCCAAAACCAGTTCCAGGTCATCATACATATCCTTATCCTTTGGAGGAGCCTGCATACCCAGCGCTTCAATTTCCTTCATTTTTTCCTTGACCTTTTCTTTCCCGAAAATCATAAATTCCGCATCAAAGGCTTTTGCTCTGATAGAGAAATATGCAGCATAATAAGCTGTAGGTATGTGAACCTTAAACCATGCTATTCTGAAAGCCATCATTACATAAGCTGCAGCATGGGCCTTAGGGAACATGTACTTTATCTTTTTACATGATTCTATATACCATTCAGGCACCTGGTGCTCCCTCATCATAGCTTCAAATTCCGGGAATTTAGGGTCCTTCAGGGCCTTACCCTTACGTACTGTCTCCATTATTTTAAATGCAGAGTTTGGCGGAAGACCTTGTTTGATAAGATAAACCATAATATCATCTCTGGTACAAACAGCTTCACTGATGCTGGTAATTATTCCTGTATCAATCAGTTCCTTTGCATTTCCAAGCCACACGTCAGTACCGTGAGAAAGCCCGGATATACATATTAAATCCATAAAGGTTTTTGGCGTTGTATCCAAAAGCATTCCTCTAACGAACTTAGTACCAAACTCAGGAATTCCAAAGGTCCCTACTTTGGAATTTATCTGCTGTGGTGTTACACCCAAAGCATCTGTGGAAGAAAATATGGACATAGTGTCTTTATCGTCCATAGGTATTTGCTGAGGATCCACTCCTGTCATATCCTGAAGCATTCTTATAACTGTAGGATCGTCGTGTCCCAGTATATCAAGCTTCAAAAGATTCGAGTCAATGGAATGGTAGTCAAAATGCGTTGTTATGATATCTGAATTCGGATCATCGGCTGGATGCTGAACAGGGCAGAATTCAAAAATTTCTCTTCCCTTAGGCACAACTATGATTCCGCCGGGATGCTGCCCGGATGTTCTTTTTATCCCTGTGCAGCCTTTTGATATTCTCATGATTTCTGCCTTGTTTACCGTCATATTTTTTTCATCATAATATTTTTTTACGTATCCAAAGGCTGTTTTCTCAGCTATAGTACCTATGGTTCCGGCCTTGAAGGTGGTTCCTTTTCCGAAGATAACCTCTGTATATTTGTGAGCCTTTGCCTGATATTCTCCGGAGAAGTTCAAGTCTATATCCGGCTCTTTATCACCATTGAAACCCAGGAAGGTTTCAAAAGGTATATCAATTCCATCCTTGGCTAAAGGTTCTCCGCAGACAGGGCAATTTTTATCCGGCAAGTCAAAGCCCAGTTTGCAGCCATAATCTGCAAAATCAGAGTGTTTACATTTAGGACACCTGTAATGAGGAGGCAAAGCATTTACCTCTGTTATACCAGTCATATAGGCAACAACAGAGGAACCTACAGATCCTCTGGACCCAACCAGATATCCATCCTCATTCGATTTCCATACCAGCTTTTGAGCAATTATATACATTACTGAGAAACCATTTTTTATAATGGAATCCAGTTCTCTATCCAGTCTTGCCTGAATAATTTCCGGTAATGGATCTCCATATAACTCATGAGCCTTTTCAAAAGTGATATCCTTAATAGTCTGCTCACAGCCATCAATGTGAGGTGTAGCTTTTTGAGGTGATATGGGACTTATCTGTTCACACATATCTGATACCAGATTAGTATTTGTTACCACAACTTCATAAGCTTTTTCTTTTCCCAGATATGAAAATTCATTAAGCATCTCTTCGGTAGTTCTTAAATATAATGGAGCCTGATTATCTGCATCCTTATACCCCTGTCCTGCTTCAAGTATACGTCTGTATATCTCATCCTCAGGGTCCATGAAATGGACATCTCCTGTTGCCACTACAGGTTTGTTTAATTTTTCTCCAAGGGCTACAATTTTTCTGTTAATCTCTTTCAGATACTCTTTTCCCGGTACCTGCTCCTGCCTTACCAGATAATCATTGTTTCCCAGAGGCTGAATTTCCAGATAATCATATTCCTCTGCAATAGCTTCAATTTCCTCATGAGATTTTCCCAGAAGTATAGACTGATAAAGCTCTCCCTCACTGCAGGCACTGCCAATAATCAGCCCTTCGGAATATTTTTTAAACATGCTTTTTAAAATACGGGGCTTTTTATGGAAATAATCCAAATTCGAATATGATACAAGCTTATACAGGTTCTTAAGGCCGGTATAATCCTTTGCCAGTATTATTGCATGATAAGTTTTAAGCTTTTTGTATGCCTCTTTCTTAGCAATCTCGTCAGAAGCATATATCTCTACATCTTCAAGGGTTTTTACTCCTCTTTCCTTAAGCATTTCCAACATTATATTAAATACCTTGACAGTAGTAGCTACGTCATCTAAAGCTCTATGTGCAACTTTTACCTCTATACCAAGGTTTTTTGCAATTCTTCCTAATTTGTAGGTTTTAAATTCAGGAAAAAGCTCATGTGCTAAAGACAAGGTATCCAGATAAGTAAAATCAAAATCATAACCTAAAACTCTGGCATTATGTTTCAGGAAGCCCACATCAAATCCTGCATTATGAGCAACTAAAACACTTCCTTCAATAAACTCCAGCATTTTAGGAAATACCTTCTCTATGGTTTCAGCAGTACGAACCATATCGTCAGTTATATTGGTAACCTCCACAACCCTTGCTGGAATCCTCTTTTCAGGATTTACAAAGCAGCTGAATTGATCTATTATCTTTCCATCCTGAATCTTCATTATTCCTATTTCAGTAATTTTTTCTGTGACCGGTGAAAAACCTGTAGTTTCCAGGTCCAATACACAGTAGGTAGTATCGATGCTCTGACCCTTAGGATTTGTAACAGAAGGCTTTTTATCCGGTGCCAGATAGGCTTCCACTCCATATATAACTTTCATATCAGGATTATTTCTCCCTAAAAGCTTATGAGCCTCAGGATAAGCCTGAACCACTCCATGATCTGTTATGGCAATGGATTTCATCCCCCAGCTCATGGCTCTTTTAATTAAATCTGAAGCACTTGTCATAGCATCCATCTGGCTCATCTGGGTATGCATATGAAGCTCTACTCTCTTCACTTCCGCATTATCCATCCTCTTAGCCCTCTTTATGCCTTCCATTTCTATTATAGTATTTGCAATCACTTCAACTTCACCTGAAAATTTGCTGAAACCTGCATTTCCTGCAAGCTTGACACCTTTAGCTTTTTTAAGCTTAGATAATGCCTCACCGTCATCACCAGCCTTCAAGAACGCCTTACATGTCATGGAACTTGATCCATCATATAAATCAAAGGAAACCAATGTTTTCCCGCTTCTTAAATCCCTTGATTCAATGTTGGATATTTCACCCGACAGAACTATTCTTCCCTCATCAGGTGTAATATCAACAATCTTTATTGCAGATTGATTAATCTTGG
>JBEHWK010000233.1:0-3541 GCA_040217795.1 Clostridiaceae bacterium | reverse complement strand
CCGGGGGTCTTGGATTTTATTGATTTTAAATGATATACTAATATCTTAGTGATAAAAATATTATTTAGAAAGCAGCTGATCTTATATGAACTTACATAAATTTTTTACCCGTAAACTTAATGTTTTAATTCTTGCCCTCATCTCTTGTTTTTTATGGGGAAGTGCCTATCCATCAATAAAAATTGGTTATGAGATTTTTAAAATATTGCCTGCTGACATACCTTCAAAGTTGCTTTTTGCAGGTTATAGGTTTACCCTTGCCGGCATTCTTGTATTAATATGCTTTTCATTTATGAATAAAACTATTAAATTTCCCGTGAAAAACCAGCTCCCTCAATTTATATTCCTTGGATTTTTCCAAACTACCCTGCAGTACATATTTTTTTATATTGGATTAACTAATACAACAGGGGTTAAGGGTGCCATATTAAATTCTGTAGGAATATTTTTTTCGATTGTCTTTGCTCACTTTATTTATAAAAATGACAGACTTTCAGTAGCCAAAATAGCAGGCTGTGCTGCCGGATTTTCAGGGGTGATAATTGTTAATTTTTCTGAGGATTTAAAACATATTAACTTTAATTTCTTTGGAGATGGATTTATTATTATTGCTGCTATAGTTTCTTCGGCAGCTTTAATTTACGGCAAGAAATTAAGTAGTTCTGTCAATACTGTTCTCTTAACCGGGTATCAGCTTTTCATTGGAGGCCTGATTCTTACCTTAATGGGGGTTCTGTCTGGCGGGCATTTACAATTTTTTGGCTTTAATGCTTATATGCTGTTGGTATACATGGGCTTCTTGTCAGCAGTAGCATTTACACTTTGGACAACACTGTTAAAATACAATAACGTCAGCAGCATAAGTATGTATAATCTTCTGGTGCCTGTTTTCGGAACATTTTTATCTGCACTGTTTTTAGGTGAAAATATTCTTCAGGTGAGAAGTCTCATTGCATTACTGCTGGTATGTGCAGGAATATATATTGTTAATAAGTTTTCCTGAATTTATAAGTGTGTTTATTTTTAAAGGATTCACTATCAGTAAGCCGAATTATCCCATTTGGGGATAAAAATTTTATAGTTGAAATATTGACGTGATAATCGGAACATATCAAGTGCTTATTTATTTGCAGATGGATAAGTGCCTGATATGTTCTTTTTATTATATAGGAAATAAAAGAGTTTCTCCCAGGTATTAATATGGCCAGAGAGAAGTATTATTTATTAGATAGAAAGCAAAAATTCTTCTACATTCCGCTGTCACGCCTCTCAGCTCTATTTCCCAAGAGCCATTCCGCGCATTGTAAGAACATTAATGCTTTCTATATAGATGAAGCTGCAATAATTTTATCCCGGGAAAACAACTGAATTACAATGCTAATACAAATGGAAATATAGTTAATAAAATTTTAATTTGAATGGAGGTTAATAATGAAAAAAGTATTATCCATTGATGGCGGGGGAATTCGTGGAATTATACCCGCACTTATATTAGCTGAAGTTGAGAAACGTACTGGTAAACGTATTTCAGAGCTTTTTGACCTGATTGCCGGTACATCTACAGGAGGGATTCTTGCACTTGGACTTGTGAAGCCGGATAAAGATTGCACTTCAAAACCAAAGTTTACAGCTGATGAACTTGCGAAATTATATGAAAAAGAGGGAGCTGTCATTTTTTACAGTGATGTCTGGCATAAGATAATTTCAGCTAATGGATTTGTAGAAGAGCGATATCCTTCTAAAGGCATTGAATCAGTACTTGAAAAGTATTTTGGCAATTCAATGCTTTCTGATGCTTTAACAGATGTTATAATAACAAGTTATGAGATTGAAAAACGTACTTCATGGTTTTTTAAAAGCACAAGAGCAAAAAATCCTGAAGCAGAGGGAGAGAATTTGTATATGAAGGATGTTGCCAGAGCGACTTCAGCTGCCCCGACTTATTTTGAACCGGCAGAAATTCAGGTTGGGAAAGGGCATGCCTTTATAGATGGGGGGGTATATGCAAATAACCCTGCAATGTGTGCTTATGCTGAGGCTAAGACAATGTTTCCAAATGAAACGGACTTCCTTGTTGTGTCATTAGGGACAGGAGAACATACTCAGCCAATCTTCTATAAAGAAGCAAAGAATTGGGGAATGGTAAAATGGGCACTGCCAATACTGAATGTGGTTTTTGATGGAGTCTGCAATGTGATAGATTACCAGCTAAAACAGCTTCTTCCTCCTCGCAATGGAATGAGAAGATACTATAGATTTCAGGCAAAGCTGGATATACCTAGTGACAGAATGGATGATGCCACAAAAGATAACATACAGGAATTGGAATTACTGGCCTGGCATATTATAAAAGACAATGCTGGAATGATAGCTTCTTTATGCAGCCAGTTAAAGTAATGGGGTCAGGCATGGTGCATGAGGTTTCCAGAGTAGTGATTTCCTGAAATGTAAATACGTAATTAAATTATAAAAAGAGCATAGCAACACCTGAAAAGTGATTGCTATGCTCTTTATTATTCCATTTCTATAATATTTCCAACACTTCTACTGTATATGTTCCTCCCGGAGCATTAACCTCAACTATATCATGGGCTTTTTTGCCCAGCAGTGCCTTACCTAAATCTGATTCTATACTTATATACATATTTTCAGGGTCTAAATCCAGAGTAGTTACTAATGTGATAGCAGTTTCATCTTCATCCTCTATAAATTTGATTCTGGCTTTGCTGTTAATTCCCAGTACTGATTTATCCTCATTTTCATCAATTATAGTTGCTGTTGAAATCATAGTTAATAAATGTTGAATTCTGTTATCATTTTCTCTGTAGTCTGCACAAGCTGCTTTATATTCCGCATTTTCTGATCTGTCCCCATGTGCAGCGGCAATCATTTTATCCTTTGCTATTTCAGCTCTTCTTACTGTCATTCTGTAGTCTAATTCTTCTCTTAATTTTTCTATATTTTCTTTTGTTAGCTTTTTACCCATAAAATATTTATCTCCCCTGAATTTTATTATGGCTAATTTTCCCTATAACCATATTATTATCAGCATTATTATACCAAGAATGAGTCAGTAATTCAAAAAAATATTGATTCATAATATATAATGTATATACTTGTAGTTGCAGGAAATATATCCATATATGGAAAGTTGACACTAAACATATAAAACTTTATATAGAAAGCAAAAATTCTTTTATATGAAAAGAGGTACAAAGGATTTGGAAATAGAAAAACTAAAAAGAATTATTTTAGACAGCGAAGAAATTCTTATGGATAAAACTTTAAGTTATGCAAAAAAACAAAATTATACAAAATACACTTCAACCTTAAGAGAGGCATGGAGAATGTCAATAGCAGGTCTTTCAGAGGCCCTTGTAAAAGTCATTGAAAAAAGTGACACCATTTTTGAAATGGGTCCGGATGATGATTTTACTAAAAGTGAAGTAGCTGAATTCGGAATTATTGAAGCTCAAAGACATCGTTCAAGAGGTGTAACCTTAAGTATGTACCTGGGGCTTATGAAGTATTACCACCAGGC
>JBEHWK010000232.1:0-3564 GCA_040217795.1 Clostridiaceae bacterium | reverse complement strand
GTTTCAAATTATAATCGGTCAAGGCAGAGTTAATAAAGTTTATCTGGCTATTATCCAGAACACAAAAATTTCCGCAGCAAATCTGAATGAGGCAAAAAAGGCAGCTGCAAAGAAGATGAACCCGCTTCAAAGATTTGCAAGAATGCTATCTAACATATTTGTACCAATCATACCTGCTATAGTGGCCAGCGGTCTTTTAATGGGATTACTGGGAATGTTGTCAACTTTCAAACTGATAGATTCAGCATCAGGAATTTTTAAATTATTAAATATGTTTTCAAATGCATCATTCATATTCCTGCCGGTAATCATAGCAGTGAGTGCTGCCAGGGAATTTGAAACCAACCAATATTTGGCGGCAGCTTTGGGAGGAATCCTGATTCATCCTGATCTTCAAAATGCATGGACTTTAGGAGAAGGGGTAAAAAACAGCATAGAAATATTCGGTATTCATGTGAGCATGGTTGGTTATCAGGGAACGGTTCTTCCTATACTTATAGCAGTTTGGGCAATGGGATATATAGAAAGAGGACTAAGAAAGATAGTTCCGGATATTTTAGACATATTAGTTACCCCGTTCCTGACTTTAATGATTGCAGGATTCATATCACTTCTTGGAATAGGACCTCTGGGGAGGGTTCTAGGTGATGGAATATCATTCGGACTTCAGTCGCTATACAATATTGCAGGGCTGGCTGCAGGTATCTTATTCGGAGGATTCTACTCAACCATAGTTATAACAGGTATACATCACAGTTTCCATGCTATTGAAGCAGGACTTCTCGCTAATCCGCAGATAGGAAAGAACTTTCTTCTTCCGATATGGTCAATGGCAAATGTAGCTCAGGGTGGAGCAGCTGCTGCTGTATACTTCAAGACTAAAGACAAAAAGATTAAAGCTATTGCAGCCCCAGCATCATTATCCTGCCTGCTGGGTATTACAGAAGCGGCTATATTCGGGGTTAACTTAAGATTTGTTAAGCCATTTATCGCGGCAGCTATCGGCGGTGCTGTCGGTGGAGGATATATAGCATTGACAAAAGTTGCAATGACAGGGATTGGTGTGACTGGTATACCAGGAACAGCTATTGTTCAGCAGGGATCAATGGTAAATTACCTGATAGGATTGGTATTGGCATACGGAGTTGCAGCCGTTATGACCTTTGTATTGGGATTCAGGGAAGATGAGGATGTTGAATACGAAACGGCAGATATGAGTGATTTTGAAATTACGGATATTGGTGATATTGATCCAAAAACAGGAGAATTTATAGTTTCTCCAATGACTGGAACAGTAATACCGCTGGAAGCGATTCCTGATAAAACTTTTGCAGATAAACTTTTAGGAGACGGTATTGCTATATATCCTGATAATGGTGTAGTTATGGCTCCAGCAGACGGAAAAGTATCCCTGGTATTTGATACAAAGCATGCCATAGCTTTAGAAACTGAAGCAGGTGCGGAAATATTGATCCATATTGGAATAGATACTGTAAGAATGAATGGAGAAGGGTTTAATACTTTTGTGAACACTGGAGATCTTGTAAAAGCAGGAGATAAACTGATTGAATTTGATCTTGGACTGGTAAAGGAAAAGGCAAAATCACCAATAACTGCAATTGTGATAACCAATACTGATGATTTTGAATCTGTTAAGATCTTAAAAAGAGGAAATGTTAAATTAGAAGAAAAACTTGTATTTGTTGAATTAAGGAAATGATGAAAAGAGAATTTACTTCTCTTTCACATTTATAAATAATGATTTAGAGGTGAATTGATGGAAAATAATAAAGAGCTTATGGAAATAGCTTATTCAAAAATAAAGGAAAAAAAGGACGCCGTTAATAGTGATTATTACAGGCTGAAATATCACGTATTACCTCCTGTAGGATTTTTAAACGATCCAAATGGATTCATTCAGATTAATGGAGAATATAATTTGTTTTATCAGTTCAGACCCTTTTATCCGAATGAAGAAGGGCGTAAGCTGACATACTGGGGACATCTGAAGAGCAAGGATATGGTCAATTGGGAGGAAATGCCGCTAGGGCTTGCCCCGGGAGACTGGTATGATGCTAATGGATGTTATTCAGGCAGTGCTGTAAATAATAATGGTGTGTTTACATTAATGTACACAGGCAATGTGAAAGATAAGGATGGAAACAGGGCTGCTTATCAATGTATTGCTGAAACTGCAGATGGGGTTGTTTTTAAGAAACATGCAGACAATCCGGTTATAAAAAGCCAGCCTGAAGGATATACTGCACACTTCAGGGATCCGAAGGTCTGGAAAAAAGACAATATATGGTATATGGTTATAGGAACACAAACAGTAAGTGAAAATGGCAGGGTATTATTATATAGATCAGAAAATTTATTGAACTGGAGCTTGGTGGGTGAAGTAACAGGTTCGAACGTTAACGGATTAGGTGACTTTGGATATATGTGGGAGTGTCCTGATCTTTTTGAATTGGGAGACAAAGATGTTTTGGTAGCATGTCCTCAAGGCTTGGAAGCTAAAGGTGATGCGTATAATAACATATATCAATCCATGTATTTTACAGGAAAGTTAGATTATGAAAGTGGATCTTTCAAACACGAAGTTTATGATGAGCTTGACAGGGGCTTTGAATTCTATGCTCCGCAGACTACTCTTGATGATAAGGGAAGAAGACTTATAATAGGATGGATGGGACTTCCGGAAGAAGAAAATCATCCGACGGTTGGATATGGATGGCTGCACTGCATGACTCTTCCAAGAGTATTGGAGCTGCATGGAACCAAACTTTATCAAAAACCCATTGAGGAGCTACAAACACTTCGTAAAAATGAGGTAAGCTTCAAAAACGTGATGGTGAAAAATCAGGAGACACAGATTGAAAACATTTCGGGCGATGTATTTGAATTGATAGTTGAAGCAGAACTTGGGGATTCAACAGAATTTGCAATTAAACTAAGATGTTCTGAGGATGGAAATGAGGAAACTGTCATTTCCTACAATAAAGAAACCGGTAAGGTTGCTGTCAACAGGGATAAAAGCGGCAAGAATCTTCAGGGGATCAGAAGGTGTTCTATTGGAAACAGAAGCAAAATTAAATTTGATATTTTCTCAGATACTTCTTCAGTTGAAGTATTCATAAATGATGGTGAAGAAGTATTCAGCGGAAGAATTTATCCGGATATGAACAGCACTGGAATAAAATTCCACTCTGTTGGGGGAAATACAAAAATAGAATCAATCCAAAAATGGGATTTGAAATAAAGCCTGGTTTTAATATGCTATTGCTAAATAAAGGATGCTTGCGTTTGTGAGCATCCTTTGTTCAATTCTGAGAAGGATACTGATATCGGTCAAAAGTACAATATTGAGTAAAACTCGTACTAATATATGGTGTACTGATGAGAGTTGCTTTATAATAGGAATATCAATATTAAATTCAGTTTATTTCAAGAAGAGGATGTTAGTATGGCAACAATAAAAGACGTAGCTGCAGTTGCAGGAGTTACAGTGACAACAGTATCAAGGGTATTGAATAACCGGGGATATATAAGTGATAAAACCAG
>JBEHWK010000231.1:0-3614 GCA_040217795.1 Clostridiaceae bacterium | reverse complement strand
GTTATCAGATTAAACTTCCTGTTAAGACTTAAATATCTCATATCCTGAAGTACAATCTTAACATTGCCCCTGTTTTTCCTTACCTTTTCACCAGCTTCAGTGAGCATTTCTTCAGATAAATCCACTAAAAAACTTTCCTTAAAGTTCTTCGATATATATGCTGCCACATTTCCGGTACCCGTTGCTAAGTCAAGATATTTCTCATACTTCAGATTTTGGTCTTTTGCCGATTCCATAATAAATTCAGATATTTCCTGATAATCTATATCCTCATATATCAGGTTATCATATATGTTGGACAAATTTTTATATTGACTCATAACTCACCCTCCAACAAAAATCTTACTAAACTATATTATAAATTATACCACTATAAGTCAACTTATTTTCTGCCCTGAATTTCAATGTTCTTTGGGATTTTAAGCATTCTTTTTCTTTTTGTCATTATACCTCCGACTCTTCCGGTTTCTTCTGAAGTAAGTCCCCCCCACCCAAATTTATCAACCTTATCCTTTAATCCTAATTCATCAGCAATTTCATATTTCATTTTTTCTCTGAGTCTCTCATCAACGGTTAACTCTTTATTAGACTTGATTTTTGCTTTTATTGTCTTTTTAAGTGGTGTTGTTCCCATAATATTCCCCCTGCTGAAAGTTATTTCTATTATTTTTTTGTAATAATTCAAAAAATATACCAAAATTGAATATAAATTGTCTAAAAAACTTGATATTTATGAAACAATTCACTATAGTAAAGTTATGATGATTTTAAGTTCATTATATTTATATATTTAACAGGAGGGGATCGTTTTGTATAACGTAGCAATAGTTGGGGCTACTGGAAACGTAGGAAGAAAATTCATTGAAATTCTTGAAGAAAGGAATTTCCCAGTAAAAGAACTTTATCTTTTCGCATCTGAAAGAAGTGAAGGTAAAACTTTGAAATTCAAAGGGCAAGATATTGTTGTGGAAGCTACAGCAGAGAAAAATATAAAAGACAAGAAAATAGATTTTGCTTTATTTTCAGCTGGCGGAGATACATCAAAAGTATTCGCGCCTGTATTTGCACAATATGGTGCTGTTGTAATTGATAACTCAAGCGCTTGGAGAATGGATCCTGAGGTTCCGTTAGTAGTGCCTGAAGTAAACCCTGAAGATATTGATTGGAATAAAGGAATAATAGCTAACCCAAATTGTTCAACAATTCAAGCTATGGTTGCCTTAAAGCCAATTCATGATAAATACGGAATAAAGAGAATAGTTTACTCTACTTATCAGGCAGTTTCTGGTGCCGGAGTTCAGGGAATCAGGGATTTGGAAGACGGACTAAAAGGTGCAGCTCCAAAAAAATTCCAATACCCTATAGCAGGAAATGTAATTCCTCAGATAGACGTATTCCTTGACAATGGATATACAAAAGAAGAAGAAAAAATGATTGAGGAAACTAAAAAAATACTTCATGACCAGAATATCAGAATAACAGCTACAACTGTCAGAGTTCCTGTGTTAAATGCCCACTCAGAAAGCATTAATCTTGAACTTGATAAGGAATATGAAGTAGAAGATATTTTCACTTTATTAAGCAACTCTAAAGGTGTTGTTGTATATGATAATATAAAGGAAGAAAAATACCCTACTCCACTTTTATTCAGCGGAAAAGATGAAGTTTTCGTAGGCAGAATAAGAAGAGACTTTTCAATCGACAACGGCTTAAATCTTTGGGTTGTTGCTGACAACATCAGAAAAGGCGCTGCTTTAAACGCTGTTCAGATTGCCGAACTTATAATTGCAAAGAAATAATAATAAAGGCTGCTAATAGTCTTTATTACATATAAGATGAAATTATAAACAGCGTGCCACTTGTGCAGCTGTTTATAATTTCCTATAAATACGAAATGGAGGTAACCCCATGTCTATTTTTACTGGTGCAGGTGTAGCCATAATAACTCCTTTTTCTGAGGAAGGCATCAATTTCAATAAACTGGAAGAATTAATTGAATGGCAGATAAAAGAAGGTACGGATGCCATTATTATCTGCGGAACTACTGGTGAAGCTTCTACCATGACTGAAACTGAGCGTAAAGCTGCCATTGCTTTCACTGTTGAAAAGGTAAATAAAAGAATTCCAGTAATTGCTGGCACAGGAACAAACAACACAAAAGTTTCGATGGAAATGAGCATATGGGCTGAAAGCATTGGAGTCGATGGTCTTTTGGTCATCAATCCTTACTACAATAAAACCTCAGACAGAGGTTTGTTTGAACATTTCAAAGCCATAAATGATTCTGTAAACATTCCTATCATTGTATATAATGTACCTTCAAGAACAGGAATGAATATAACTCCTAAAGCTTTGGAGGGTCTTTCCAGCTTAAGCAATATTGTGGCAGTAAAAGAAGCTTCCGGAAATATCAGTCAGATTGCTGAAATAGCTGCTAAATTAAGAGGCAAAATAGATATTTATTCAGGAAATGACGATCAGATAATTCCAATATTGTCTCTTGGAGGGAAAGGGGTAATATCTGTTTTATCAAATATTGTTCCTTCTGTTGTCCATAAAATGTGTCAAAGCTATTTTGACGGGAATGTGCTTGAAGCCCAGGAACTGCAGCTTAATTATTTATCTCTTATAAACAGTTTATTTATCGAAACAAATCCAATACCAGTCAAAACTGCAATGAACTTAATGGGCTTACAGGCTGGAGAATTAAGGCTTCCTCTCTATGAAATGGAGGAAGGAAATAAATCTAAGTTATTAAAATCTTTACAGGAATTCTCTCTTGTAAAGTAGGAGAAGTCATATGATAAAAATATTATTACATGGTTGTTCAGGCAGAATGGGAAAAGTAATTTCTTCCTGCGCCGACAACTTTCCTAATCTGGAAATCATAGGTGGTGTTGATAAATATAAAGCACCAGAACTGAAATATACTATATTTTCATCTCTAGACGAATGTACTGCAGAGTATGATGTATTGCTTGATTTTTCATCTGCCGCTGCATTGGAAGGCTTGTTAGAATTCTCAAAGAAAAATAAAAAGCCTTTAGTAATCTGCTCAACTGGATTTGACAGTGATGCTTTAAAACTTATAGATGAAACATCCAAAGAAATTCCTGTATTCCGTTCTGCAAATATGAGTATAGGAATAAACCTAATCAACAATGTATTAAGAAAGATAACACCTTTCTTATATGAAAATTACGATATTGAGGTTGTTGAAAAGCATCATAACCAAAAGCTTGATTCCCCTTCAGGAACAGCTGTTTTATTGGCAGATACAATAAAGAATTCCATAAAAGAAGAAACCCACTACGTTCACGGAAGAGATGGACTTGCTAAAAGAAAGCATAACGAAATCGGAATACACGCTGTAAGAGGCGGTGGTATTGTAGGAGATCATGAAGTTATATTTGCAGGCTCAGGAGAAGTTATTGAGCTTACACACAAGGCAATCTCAAGAGAAGTTTTTGCTGTAGGTGCTTTAAAAGCTTCAGAATACATGGCTGCTATAACATCACCATCTCTTTATAATATGGACGATGTATTGAATTTAAAGTATTAAATTTAAATTTCTCGTAATATCAGAATAGAGGTTCTTACACCTCTATTTTTTT
>JBEHWK010000230.1:0-3623 GCA_040217795.1 Clostridiaceae bacterium | reverse complement strand
GGAACTTCCGATGCCCAGGGGTGGGAATTGTGAATAACATATGGAATACCACTTTTAGTTCTTTTATCAGAAATTATTGCAATATGCTCATATCCTTCTATAAAAACAATAATATCTCCCGGCTGCCATTCTTTTAGATTATTTATATCATCTTCCTTTAACTCTGTTGTAAGACTGTAACAGCTTCTTCTGAAAAACACATCCTGATTTACAACTCTTCTGAAATCTATATTGGGATCCGGCTTGCCATTAACTCTCTTATACTGAGTAATGTTCTGCTTAATATCCTTATCTATTAAATCCTTAATGGATACATTTATCCCTTTAAAGCCTCTCCAAATGACATCGGTGCAGACTCCTTCCCCCTCTGGAGGATATCCGCCAACATAGTATGCATCTTTATAGACAGTTTTATTTTGCGCTTCTTTTCTTGCTGAATTGACTATATCTATGGGATCAGATATTCCATTTCCATTTCTGTCAACCTTTGAGCTTTCATCCGGAACTTTAACTTCAGAAACAGGTAGCTTTTCAATAATTTTTTCTATTTGCTCATTTCCTTTATCGTAGGGCAGCTTAATGACCAATAAAGCCAAAATTAACAACACAAGGCCTGATATGATTAATATTCTTTTTCTCCCCATAATCCCACCTCAAAAATTTTATTCATATTATCCTGAGCACCAGGTCTTGTTCATTCAATTATATTGCCTTGAGAGAAATCCACTATCTGCTCTGCGGGCGTGTAGGATTCCATAATCTCAGGCAGCTGGTTCCTGTCAAACATTATAGTTTTCTTTCCTTTTTCATATAAAACAATGGGAGTTCCTTTAAATCTCAGAGTGTCTATAATCTTCTCCGCCTTTTCAATGCTTTTGCTCCCGGAGTTGTTTAAAATCATGACATTATACTGGTCCAACCATGATATTACCTTTTTCAGAGTGAATCTATCCTTTGAGAACTCTATGGCCACCAACAGCACCCTCCCCTCAAGGATTATCATCTGGGCAAATATATCCCCCAAGGAAATGCTGAAGAACTCATTATCTTCAAATTGCGCTTCATATTCTTTTACAAGACAGTACTCATATCTGTTTGGGAATTCCCTGAAGCCTCTGTTAAACTCAGCATACTTCTTTCGCTTGTAAATGCTGATGTCCCTGACATCATAAGCCTCCCTACAAGTGCTTTCCCTCATATCATTAAAAGTTCGTATGTTATGAATATTAAATCCTTCATCAAGACTCTGCAGAAATTCTAAAATCTGTTCATTATCCTCTATTGGCTCAAACTCCATTTTCTCTGTCTCATAGCCTTCATAATCGCGGTCTGCCGCCTTTGGTATTCCTTTCCTTAACTTTATAAGCAGCGAATTCAGAAGCATATCATTTTGCACAATAGCCCAGACCACATGGTTGTCTTTAATATCTACACGTCCATATCCCTTAGCATGTTCGAACAATATTTTCATATTTCACCTCTCAAAAACATAATAAGAAATTGAAATATCATCTCATATTTTAATTATCCTTTTCAATAACAGCATCTTTATTGCTGCCAAAAAACATTTGCTCCCATAATCCTTCTTTTTCAAAAACTTCTTTCTTTCCGTCCTTACCAACTGTTACCTTAACTTCACCGATACATCTTATATAGGTTGGGTTGAGTCTCAATGCTTTTGCAGCAAGTTTTTTCACAGCAGGAAGCCCCAGTTTGTCCAGCAAACTTATAGCCAGAATATCGCTTTCCCTTTTAAATTCTATGTTATAATTTGCACCATTCTCTCCATGATAAATATAATTCAGCTTGTTATCAATAAACTTTTTAGTTACAGGGTGACATTCCGTACCTGATCTTTTCACTTCCACCTTCTCTTCATCATCCTCTAATATAGTCCCATCCTTCGCCAGCATAATAACTGGCAACCTGGTACATCCATATTTCTTTTCCGCAATAATATCACAGGCTATAATGGTGTAGGTCCCAATATTTACACGGCCCCAGTACCAATGATTCATGAGTTTATTCATGTCAATGTTTCCCCAGTTATGATCATGATATCCATTTCCTTTTAATTGAAAGGTTTCACCTTTAACTTTTAAGGTGGCGCGTACATCTGCAGAAGGGACCGGAACAAACCATGCAAAATAGTGTTCCTGCTTTTCGCCATAGAACCAATGACCTGTTCCAGGACGCCACATGGGGAGTTTAGGTCTCATGGTACAAGTGTACTCAACATCACCATCAACAAAGTGAATTAAATAATTCCCTTTGGAATATTTAATGCTGCTTTCACCTATTTTCACACGACACTGATCCTTTAAAGCACGTATTTTCTGGCCCTTACCCTCAGAAAAATATTTTGATATTTTTCTTCCATCCGGAAGAGTCGCCTCAAGGGATGCTGTGGGATTTGCAGGGCCCTTTACATCAAATCCATCCTTGGTATAAAACACAACAACCACTTTGGTGCCATCTGTATATTCAGCATCAAAATACCACCATTCATATGTTCCTTTACCCCCGGTGCTCCTTATTCCATCTTCCCATGTTGCTGTTTCTTTAGTTATTCCTAACTTCTGATAATAGTCATTGCTTTTTGCTAAAAATGCTTTTTTATTCATCTCCTCGTCCCCCTTATGATACCCATAATCACTATATATTTTTTAAAACTTCAGTGCTGCTTCAATAATAAAAGTTTTTTCTTATATTTCTAAAATTCTACAAATATTTCCTGATTCCTTTATTTCTGCTGCTATTGGACAAAAATAACCTGGAGGCTTTTAACTTTACCCCCAGGCTTTAATCTTATCTTTTATTTATTATTCTATATAGAAAGCATTAATGTTCTTACATTGTGCGGAGTGGCTCTTGGGAAATAGAGCCGAGAGCCACGACAGCAGAATGTAAAAGAATTTTTGCTTTCTATATAATTTCACTGTACAAAATAAACTTTTACTTTACAGGCTTATAATTTGCCAAAACAAATGATCCAAGTCCGGCAAAGGTAATGGCAAACCATGTAATAACACCTAATACAGATACCTTCAATAAAAGTTCCAGAATTATCAGGGCAAGCAAAACCGGCAATACACCTTTATACTTCTCTGCCCAGCTGAAGCGTTTTGCAAGCAATAAACCGGCAAACACTGCCACAATAATTTTTGAGAGATACATGGCAATTCCATAAGCTGCCACCACGATCATTCCAAGCGGCAGACCAACTATTGTAATCCAGCTTATAATCACCAGAATCGGTGTCACTATAAGGGCTAATAAACCTACACCCAAAGTTTTAAATGGCCTTTCGGAAATCATTCTTGCATTATGACTCCAGAAATCCGGGCGCCATATTATTACCAGGAACCAGATCAGCAACGCACTGGCAACAGTCATAAGCAAATCTTTTATGAAATTTCCCGGAGTGATTATTTCTTTGTTTGTATCTGTGCTTTTATACTGCCAATCAGTTTTACCGTTAATTTTTGAGCCATTAGCAATACTTGCCTCATTAGGTCCTTCATAGGAAAGGTCTCCATTTATTACGGCGCCTTCCTTCAAAGTAATGTTACTCGCATCAAGCTTAACATCTCTGCCTACTGACCCGCTGATAGCGATATCAG
>JBEHWK010000229.1:0-3637 GCA_040217795.1 Clostridiaceae bacterium | reverse complement strand
AAAAAATGATGGGGGAGAATACTACTATGTAAGAAATCTTCAGGGTGATATAATAGGATTAATAGACTCTACTGGAACACAGGTTGTAAGCTATACTTATGATTCATGGGGAAAACTCATATCCATAGACGGAAGCCTGAAGGATACCTTGGGAGTGAAGAATCCTTATAGATATAGAGGGTATAGGTATGACAATGAGACTGGATTGTATTATCTGCAATCAAGGTACTATAGTCCTGAGACTTGTCGCATGTTGAATGCAGACTCATTGGGAGGGGAAATGGGAACAATATTGTCACATAACATGTTTCAATATTGTTTTAATAATCCTGTAAATTTAGAAGATCCAAGTGGATGCTTTCCAACAATTGGACAAATTTTTAAAGCAGCAGCCATTGTAGCTGTTACTGCGATAACGGTTGCGGTTGTTGTTGCAGCAGCACCAGTTGTAGCGAGCATGGCTGGTTTAGCGGCTGGATTGTATATTGGTGCAGGGACCATGACCGTAGCATCCACTATAGCAACTGTGGGATGTGCCGCAGTCGCCACAGGTGTAGCAGCATGTGGTATAAATAGAGCAGTTGAATCCGTTAGTGGTAAAAATTATGGAGCTTCGCTACTTGGTAAGAAGACTTACAACACAATTGAAGTAGCAGTAAATGTAGCTGCAATAACAATAGGTTCAGCTCCCCAATATGGTTCATATCCCTCAACAGCTAAGAAAAGTCCTGGAAATTTAAATGAACAAATAGCAATAAAAGCAGCAAAAATTTCACCAGGTTCTGGAAATGCAATAAATAGAATTAGGATGACTGATAGTAGAATGCCTTACTGGATGGGATGGCAAAAGTATAGTATGAAATTTAATAACCAAAGCGGTGACATAGATGTTCATTATGTAGGAAACAGAGTTATTCCAATATTTTTTGATTTCAAAATAAAGTAGGTGATAAACAAAATGAAAGTATTATGCAATGACAGGGATAAGCTAGAAAAAACTCATGCATATTTTGGTGTTGAACTTGGAAATAATATTTTTGAAGTATATTCAATAGGAGAATTTAAAGGTGAAAAATGTTATTTGCTTAAAATTGGTAAAGGACATTTGGATTGGTATAAAACAGAATTATTTAAAATTATAGATGATTCTATTCCATATTATTGGATAAATAAAAAATTCGGATTATTTTCAACGTTAAAGAATAAGAAATATGACTTTAGTATTAAATTGAAAGAATATTGGGGGCCAGAAGAATTTATAATTGATAAAGATTTTCTTTTTGATATATTTGAAGACTTTGAGAAAGCAGATAAATTTGCATATGAAGTGATTAAAAAATATCAATGAAATTGACAGTCAATCAACCTATAACCGCCTTTGCAGATGCAAGGGCGGTTTTTAAGTTAATAAGGTTCTCATAAACGTGAAGCCCCAATATATTTCAAGAAATTTGATATTAAAAAATAATACAGTATGAAAACTTCATTTATTTATCCACATTTCTTATTTCCTGACCATAGTATAGAAAAGGTGTTAATAATATATGGAGGAGAGGCGTTGTGGATAAGAAAGATTTGAAAAACATAAATCCATTTGAGATGGAAACAATTGTTAATGATGGCAGGTAAGTTTTTATTATAACACGTTATTTTATTGGCAGTAAAAACTTAGATAAAGTATTTCTCAAAATACTGCTTAAGTATGATGAATTACAGGACAAGGTTATCTGATCATTTTAAATTTGGGAAAATATTGAATTGATAAAACAATAGTAATATAATTTCATTAATAAGTGGGTGACATATGTATTAGATAACCAGGTATTGATAATGCAAGAATAGATAGAGTTAATCAGCAATATGAAATTTACTACAGATTTAAACATATGCGACAAGTTACACCGTAGTATAGTCCGGAGTGGGGCAGGTTTTTAAATACCGATAATATTGCAGGGCAAGCAGGTGATTTGTTATCACACAATGTTTTTGTATATTGTTTTAATAATACTATAAATAACTTAGACAATGATGGACATTTTGCTTTGCCAATCGATTTAGTTTTATTTGCTGTTGCAGCTTTGTCTTTGGTTACAGCAGCTGTACTTAATTTAAGTATTCCTAAAGAAAAAACAACATCTGTAACATTATCAATACCAATAACAAATCCTATTGATAAGTCTGGTCCGGTTATTTTTAGAAATCCTAAAGGTGGAGCTACGTTGGAAGAAAAAAATCAAATTAGGAATTATGTTAATGGATGCAATAGAGCTTTAAAGTCAGGTTATTTAAGCCCTATTGGTAGAGTGCCAACCAAAGGTCGTTTAAGTCAGTTGGCAAGTGCTGAAGCTAAAAGGGAAAGAAATAAATCTGATATTTATGTTGGACTTAATGCAGGACATGTACCAGATACAACTTGGACTGGAAAGCCAGTACCATTTGAATGGTTACCACTAGCTGAAAAGGTAAATAAAAGTTTGGGTGCACAATCACAAAAGTATCCATTAGGATATAAACCTACAATATTTATTTATATAGATGTAGATGTGAGCGAATAAAATATAAATTTTATAGGAGGCGTTTAATATGAACTATAATTTACATGAAAAAATTGATGAAATATTAAAAGTAAGAGAAGAGTATATAGATTTAGAACCTATTTCAGTTTTAAAGAATTACAAACCCAATCCACCTGCAAGTGAACAAGAATTAATAAAGGCAGAAAATAAGTTGGGATTTAAAATTAATAGTCAATATAAAGAATTTTTAAAGATCATGAATGGATTTGACAATTTTCAATACGTTACTGATTTATTTGGAACAACAGATTTTAATGGATCAGAAAAATATAAAGCAGCTATTGAGTCATTAAATTTGACTAAAAGAATCTTCGAAGAAGAAGAAATACCGCTTGAAATAAATATTGAAGATGCACTTTTAATCGGTGCTGATGAAAATGGTAATTTAGTAGTAATAATGAAAGTTGGTTCAAATTTAGAAGATAAAGTGTTTTGTATAGGTAATGGTGGAATAGATAATGAATATGATGATTTTTATCAATATTTAAATGACCAAGTTGAATTCTTTAAGGAATGGTGTGAAATTGTAAAGGCAGAAGGATAATTACGCCAAAAGTATTTTATTATTTCGCTCTGTTTTAAATATGTGTTGAAATATTATATAAATTTAAAGGGTGAATTTATGTTCACCCTTTAAGAATACTGTGTCCTAAACCATATTGTACTAGTATTGACTAATCCCAATACAAGCCAATTAAGTTTTTGCTTTTGTTTATGTAAATAGTATTTTTACCATTTATGGAGACTAATCTTAATTGGTCTTCTTGTTTCATAATTTCACTTGGTTTAAATTTCAATTGATAAAATAATTTTCAATTTGGTCTACAGTCATATCAGTATCTAGAATTATAATATCGGAATACCAGAACATATTTTTATTAACGTCTTCAATTTCATCATAGTACATACTAACATAAACATTTGCTTGCCCATCATCTATCAATATCCGATTTAATATGCTATTTAATTCTTGTAATTCATTCCCCTCATCTAATGAGAATCGGCAACTGATATCTTCAAAAAAAGAATTATAGTCTATAATTGAAATTTTATCATTTTTT
>JBEHWK010000228.1:0-3640 GCA_040217795.1 Clostridiaceae bacterium | reverse complement strand
CTTTTTTTTATTAGAATAATAATAAATACTACTTACCTTTCAGGAAGTCCGGAATATATGAATCACCACTTTCTTCTTTCGTCGTGTATATATCATGGGGGAAGTTTCGTTCATTCCATTCTCTTACATTTTTATCTATGGCTGCCTGTGTACTTTCAGCGTAGATCTGTGTAGTCTGAACCGAAGCATGGCCCAAAAATGACTTTATTACTATCAATGGAATTCCTGCTTCCAGCATATGTTGTGCTGTCGTGTGTCTCATACTATGAGGTGGATAACTTTCCTCCTGGAAGAGGTTAGGATGCTGCATTTTTGCCTTGGTTGTATATTTTTTAAAAATTGCTTCAATACATGAGATGGTCATATATTCATGTGTCTGACTAGAAAAAACATGTCTGTCAGGCTGATTGTCTATTCCCTTATGAATAAGGTATTTTTTCAACATCACCGCACATTGATCTGGTATTCTGACTCTCCTTGCTTTTCTGCCCTTGCCCACGATATCTATGGTTGTATTTGTGTTTCTGAATTGTATTTTTCTGACAAAAAGATCACACATTTCCTGTGCTCTCGCACCAGTTGCATACATAAGACTCAGCAACACTATATCTCTAAGACCAGTTTCTTTATTCTGATCAGGTATACTCAGGATGATTCGGACTTCTTCTACAGTAAAAGCAATTCTTTTTTTCATAGGGGCATTTTTGGTTGGTATTTTTATTACAGCACTTCTGAAAACTGATGCTGCGTCAAAATCTCTGTTTTGTGCGTATTCGGAAAAAGAATACAGGGCAGAGAGTCTCTGGTTTTTCGTTGATGCTGAACAATTCCTTTCATTTTCCATCCAATTCAGAAAGTCTGTGATGATATCCACTGTTAGGTTCTGGAAAGTAATCTGATCTGCATCAACTCTCTTGACTGAATACATAAAAGTAATCAGCAACTTGAAAGTTGTTTTATAGGATAAAACAGTGTTAGGACTAAGCCCTTTGGTTTCTGTCAGGTAGGTATTGATAAAATATTCAATGTGTCCGAGGAAGACTGAAGCCTCATTTTTTCTTCTCATAGCTCTACCTCCGGAAAAATACCATCAGTAAAACTCTCAAAACAGGCCATATCCTCCGGGAACATCTCGCTGCTGAACTTCATATATTTTTCACTTTCAAGAAGTGACTCATGTCCACAGTAAATAGAAAGATAAGGTGAGGAAATATCAACCGTATATCCTGCAGTTTTCAATTGCTTAAATGATTTCAGCATAAAGCAATGTCTGAGACAGTGAAGACACGGTCCTCTTTCATGTATGTCCTCATTCCCGGATACAATGTCCAGATGTTGCAGTATTTTTTTAAACCTACGTTCCACTGTCAAATCTGAAATATGAATTTCAAAGTTTTTTCCTGGGAAGATATAAGCGTCTGGCTGTCCAATGATCCCCAGCGCCATACAATACCTCATCATGATATCCTTAAGAGATGGATGAATGGGAACAAACCGCTGTTTATCTCTTTTTGCATGCCGAATTGTAAGTACTCCTCGATCAAGGTCTATATCTTTCACCTTTATCTGTAATGCTTCACCCAAGCGAAGACCGCAACTATATAGGAGGCGGATTATCATCGGTATTTCTCCATAGATATATGGAAGCACGAGATTTGGCATGATTTTAGCCAGCGAATCCGCGCATAGGAAGATCTGTTCCATTTCAGTATCTGTAAAAATATATGGGACATAGGTATCTGCCTTTTTGCGATAGGGTGGCATATATACTTTCTTGCCTTGATTTCTCAGGAATTGCATAAATCCTCTTACTGTTTTTATATAGCCTTCAAGAGATGCAGCCGGTACCTTAGCAGTAGTCAGCCAATCATTAATAACATCTTCTGGAACAACTTCTTCTTTATATTCTTTATCGCATAAAAAACGATCGAAGGACATGAGACGGTAACCATCAAGCCTGTATGTATTCATACTCATGGAATTAATCCGGATCTCCATATATGTATGCATGTCATTGCTGAAAACACTGTTGAATTCAAGTCTCATATGGCACCTCTCCCCTCCAGAAACTGCTTAAAATATCCTGTTGCTTCAGAAGTATCCAAGGCGCAGAGCCTAAGTCTTTCGATATCAAGTTTCGCATAATGCTTTATAGCATTAGCACCTTCATGACCGAGTATTTTTCTGACCGAATCGTAATTTATTCCATCATTTACCATTGACGTTGCAAGGGAAGATCGTAGACTATGCGGTCCATGCTTTTTCCCAGCAGTATCAATACCTGCTAACTTCATATATTTTTTAACTGTGTAAGAAACTACTGAATATGAAATTTTCCAATAAGGAGCAAATGCACTTAAAAATACAAGATCCAAGTCACTTTCAGGACGTTCTGCAGTAATATAATCAGTTAAAGCCTCTTTAATTTCTGGAAGCATTATCAGATCAGTTGGAATCCCTGTTTTGTGCTGAATAAAATGGATTCTTTTAGTTTGAAAGTCCAGATCTGCAAGATGTAATCCGGCGATATCTCCAGCTCTTATTCCAAGGCGTGACGCTAGAAGTATCATGGCATAGTTGCGTTTCCCAGGTGCTGTTGTTCTGTTAACAGCTTGTTCAAGACTATAAATTTCCTTATTATTGTATATAGATGGAAGTTTTATTCCTCTACGGTTTTTAGGCACAATCGTTGAAAAATCGCTTAAAGTAACTTCTGCCAATGCAAGATAAAGTAGAAGATCCTTAATACACGGCCAGTATTCCAGATTCTTTTCCATTAGAACGGCTTTACTTACGATATGGATGTCTAATGAACTAAAATCCTGACAACCAGTAGCATTGATATTCGTACAAAATGCATGGCATGCCCGTTCCTTCATTTTTAGAGTAGTATCACTATTTCCGACATTTATACAGTGCTTATAATAAGAATCCAAAACACCTTGAAAACTTTCCTGAACGGAAAGATTCTTTCTGGGAATTGATAAAACAAACCCTCTTTCAAAGTAGCAGTCATCCAATCTTCTAATAACAGTCTTAAAGAATCGCAATGTATGCTTTTCATAAGACTTCTTGCAAATATCATTCTCCAAAAACGCCTTCCCAACTTCTGGACTATAAAGTGTCAGCTCATTCTGAACCATATATGTCTGGATACGATTAAGAACTCCTGAATAAAGTTCCATAGTACCTGGTGAATAGCTATGGTTCTCTAATTCCTGAAACAAATCATTTTTTAGAACTTCAATTGATACTTTTTTATTTTCTTCTTTCATATAGATACATCCTTTCATATTTGATGTATCTATAATACCTTAAGTATAATTATTCGAATAAAAATGGCAAAAATCCTTTATTATTAGCAGTTAAATTAAGTCTACTCGAATAATTATTTACCAAGGATAAAAGAAGTTATTCGAGTTCTTTAATAACTTCTTTTATCCTTAATAAATTATTATTCGAGCAGAAAGCATAAATTTTTTGATAACCTTGCTTTCTGCTTTTTTTTATTAGAATAATAATAAATACTACTTACCTTTCAGGAAGTCCGGAATATATGAATCACCACTTTCTTCTTTCGTCGTGTATATATCATGGGGGAAGTTTCGTTCATTCCATTCTCTTACATTTTTATCTATGG
>JBEHWK010000227.1:0-3653 GCA_040217795.1 Clostridiaceae bacterium | reverse complement strand
ATTGATCCTCTTGCAATTCCTGTTAATATAAAGGCTTCAAAGAACAACAGCTTGTCTCGCCAATTCATTCTTATGAAGCCTTTTATCTTCCTAACTAACACATATAAGTTTTGCATAATCTAACCTTGATAAAAAATTTATAACTGCAGTTTCACAGCTTTTGTTATCAATATCATATTCTTTCAATAGACTGTTTATAACCTCATTAACTATAATTGGACTTTCAATAAGCTCCCAAATTCTACTTGCCACATCGTTTAATACGAAATATTGACCTGATTCAAAATTCATCATTACTTTTTCACCATTTAAATCAGTTACATCAATATCTCCTAATATTGATACTATAGTATTCTTATCTATCATCATCCAAACCCCTTTCCCAAATGAACTATATAGCTTCATTTTTTTTTTGTGCTAATCTACTTAATATTATAGATATCTGTTCTTCAACAGTACGCCTTCCCTTAGGTCTTTTAATCTTATATATAGGTATATTTTTTGCAACCTCTAGGCATTTCTTAAAATATTCTCTGCCTAAACCAGAAAAGTTTGTTACCTCAATTCTATATATATTTCTCATAAGAGATATTAGTTTTTTACTTCCTAAAACCTCAGAAATTTCTACTTTCTCACCTTCCCCAATAGACAATTCAATAATTGCTCCAATTGATGTAGGAGTATCAACAAAACTTTCTTTAGCTGGTATAATATATTTTTCTCTATCATCATCTATCATTATAAAATCCTCTGGATTATACCCCCTGTTCTTTACTGCATCCTTGCACAGTTTTTGTTGTGGATACCCTGGATATATGATATGAGTATCTATGATATTCAAATTACTGAACCAGCAGAAAGAGATTTATATAAAATCTACATCTTAGTTATAGCACGAAACCCCTTGAAAACCTAGGGTTTACAAGGGGTTAAGGCTGTTTTATCTTAATTTCCATATAATGTTTTTAGGACAGTCCGTGGGACAACTTCGGATGAAGCCGCATACCCATAAGGATTATTCCTGCTACAGTCATAACAACACCAAAGATCAGGAAATATTCCCCGAAAAAGGTTAAAAAGGTCCTTACAGCATAGTTTACATGTTCTATATCAACAGCTAACCTGTCCGGAATTTTAAAGGCCAGCATCATTGCTGAAGGAATTACCAATATCAATGCCGCTGCAAGGATGCCGGAACCAGTCCATAACAGTCTTTCCCCCAATTCATATCCCCTTGATTTAAAGAGGAACAGGAACATCACTGCCATAAACAGCAGTACAGGTGTAAAATACAATTTATCCACCATGTTAAAAACCCTTCTGACAGATTTAACCGCTCCGGCAGAGGATACACCGGAAAAATCAAAAAAGCTGCAGTTATTGTTTATTACTTTTACTGCTTCTGCTGTTACATCCTTTATTTCAGCATCCTTTGCGTCTGGGTACTTTTCTTTAATATCCCTTGTCATGTTTTCTTTAAATTTATTCAATTCATCTATGCTTCCTGCACTCTTATAGGTTTCATCATTGCTCTTAAAGAAACTTAGGGTGGAAGACACATTATTGTCAATTTGTTCTTTTACCAGGTCTTCATTTAAATTCTTTTCCACTATTTCATATGATACTGCATTGGTGACAGCAAAGACCTGCATATTTTCTTTCAAATCACCCATAACCTTGGAAATATAAACTTCACTTCCAAAAATTTTTCTGTAGTAATTTTCATTTAAAAGTGTCATCTTAATGAATAGGGAAACTACTGACAATAAGATTAACATCATAATTATTAACGATATTATATATTTGGAGATTTCACTCAATATTCTGTTCATTAATTTCCACCTCCCTCAATATCCTTTATGGATTTTCCTTCAACCAGATCTCCTATAACCACATATCTCCGAGAAGTATTGCCGATTGTATGGAAAGGATAGCAGGTATACAAGGTCAGCTGTTCCTTACTGGTTGGAGCAGTTACTGTTAAATCGTTGGCTCCCACAATCTTGATTTCTGATACCCTGTAGATATATTTCCCGTAGCTTGTATTGAAAATAATCTCATCACTTTTCTTTACCTTGCCCAGGTTGGCAAATACTGTTTCCCTATGACCCGCCAGTACAATATTTCCCCCTTCTCCCGGAAACATGGATCCTTCAAAGTGACCGGCACCTCTTAAAAGTTCCTTGTCTCCGTCTCCGAAAATAACCTTGCAGTTTATATCAGCACTGCTTATGGTCAGAGTGCCATAGGCTTCCCCCCAGACCGGAAATCTGAGTTTTTCCGGGGCAGTGCTGGTTTGAGCAGGTATATAGCTGTCCTTGACAATAAAGTTGCAAAGATAAAAGGCTTCTTTTATATATCCCCAGGTCGCTATTGAAAATAATACAACAGCACTCATAAAAAGCAAAAGAGGAATTCCGAAAAGAATCTCCTTTCTTCGCCTTTTATTGGAACATTTCTTAATTTTCTCTCCCATAATTCCCTCCAGGCGACTATGCTGTTACTGTTCTTACTTTTCTTCTTGCAATTACTAAAGATGTACCTGCTTTATTGGATACTCGGGTTTATCTGCACGGGCTCCATCATCTGTTATAATTGTTTTTACCTTCATATTCCTGCGTACAAAAGCCAGAGTTCCTTCCAGCATTTGTGGAATTGTACCTTCAATACGTTTGTTATCTACAAACCTTTCGCCTTCATAACCCAACTCACCCATTTCTTTTCCCTGCACCACCATTGCAGTAACTATGTTAGAGTTCACTTATTATAATACTGAAAAATTTCATGATTTAAAAGATTTTTTTACAGTTACTTTTGTGTTAATTGATGATATGTACAACGAGATAATACCTGAATCTATAAAAAATAGACGGAATGTTTTACGAGTCTAAACTTTCGGATTCTGAGATCATTACAATTAGTCTTGTAGGTGAAGCGGCCATGATAGCTTCTGAAAAACCTTGGTTCAATTTTGTGAAATCTAATCTTCCAATGTTCAAATGTGATGATATTAGGATAATTGATAGTATGCCTATACCTGTATGCAAATTTGCACGTTCTTACTTCAGTAAATCATTCAAAGATATTTCAACCTATGGGCATTGTGCTTCAAAAAAAGAAACTTATTTTGGATTAAAGCTCCACTCTTAATAGAGTATTGGCTAAATCCAAATGGGGATTAATGCTCAGAATTACTTTGAAAATTCTGGCTCATAATTTATCTTATATCTTGAATATAATTACAGGTAATTCTGTAAACATGGCTCAAAATTTGATGATGAATATATTGTAAATTGGATTATTGATTTTAGTTATTGATTATTGTATTAAACTTTGAAGAGAAAATTGCAAATTGGTACTTGACGTTCACAGCATTTCCATATGTGCAATATTCGAAAAAATAGTGCCCAAACCCGTGTGCAGAAAAACCGCATGAGGGTTTGATGATGAGAAGGAGGTGAAAACCTCCTTCTTACAATAACTGCTTGTACTTGGAAATTTTACACCCCCGGGGTGCTTGGAGGGGACTGAAAGTCAGGTGCTTGCTATCAATTAAGAACGTCGCCCTCTTTATAACAAGCTGCAATATATTGTGGTGACATATAGTAAAAAGCAGAATTGTAATTCTCAATAGAATCTACTATCCAAGAATT
>JBEHWK010000226.1:0-3678 GCA_040217795.1 Clostridiaceae bacterium | reverse complement strand
GAAATAGATTTTTAAGTATGCGGGGTTTATACCCTGCATGCTTCTACAAATCAATGACATACTAATGAACAATTCATTGACAGCATATGAGAGCAGATTTATGACAAACGGAGAAATCTTTAACAATTAAGTTCTAAAAGTTCTTCTATTGCCTCAACCATCTCTGGTGTAACCTTAATAGGTTTTCGTCCTTGTGAATTGTATTTCGGCTTTTCTATAATTGCTTGAATAAGCTCTGACTGGTCCATTTCTGGATTTGTTTGCAGCAGCTCTGATCTCTGCCGCTGATATTCGTTGACATACTTGTTGACTGTGTCTTTGCTCATATGCATCTCTCTTGCTATGGCCCTGTTTGTCATCCCTTCAATGTGTTTCAGGATTATGTTCTGTTTCTGTAGCAATGTAATCACTCCCTCTGTCCCCCCTATTAGCAGTGTACTAATAGGATACCATATTTTGTTAAGAAGTGACCTAGTTTTCAATGAGCATTTGACCTAATATTAAATTAGCATAAACATCTCATAGGGAAACTAAAAGATTCGCTGATATTAATGTTACTCGAGGACAAGCCTCGGAAGCGTTCAAAAATGCTAAATAACATTATAAATGAAATATCACGGAACATTATACCAATCCGACCCGAAAGGAATTTTAACAGAAAAGCTGGAGAACAAGCTAATAAGTATTCATTAACCCAAAAAAGATGCTTATAAAATAATATAATTGAATTAATGTACAAGCCTTTATGTCATAATACCTAAAGGCTTAGTTAGGCTACAATAAATAAATTAAGATATGTGTAGAATGTCAAGCAAAATTGACCCCTTTTGACGTTGAATTTTGACCCCCTAAGCGTTAGATTTCAACTAAGGAAAAACCATCACGATTAAGAGTATCAGTTTTAACGAACAATTTTCTTGTCCTATGATCAATGGATATATATCTGCTTAATTCTATAATTTTATCTTTAATTAGTTCTTGTACAAGTTCGTCAAACCCGGAACCCGGGCCTTTATGGCCCATAATTCCTTTCTCTAAAGGTTGATAAAAATTCTTTTTATCAAGTTCTTCCAAACTCATAAATTCAGCTTCATAAGCCAGTTTTTCTTTATGTTTATATGTTCTTGTTTTTGGATCATAATAATAGTCAGTTCCATTCAGAAGCCTTCTCTTTACCTGCTCAAAACTAAGATTATATTTTTCTCTTGCAAGTATTTTTGCTTCAGCTTTCCCTTTTTCATTATTAACGCATACGAATTCATCAAAATCTATCTGTACAATTTTTCTCAAAGTTTAATCCTCCTTAAAGTGTGTCTTTACTCTATAGCTGTCACCTGTTATACTAATGACATGGGAGTGATGAAGAAGCCTGTCCAGTATTGCCGTAGCTGCAATTTCACTGGTAAATATCTCATCCCACCTATTAAAAGTTAAATTTGTTGTTATTATCAGGGAGCTTTTTTCGTATCTTTGCCGGATTAACTGAAAAAATATGCTCTCTTTTTCTTTATCCATTTTTAAGTAACCCAACTCATCTATTATTAGCAAATTTACCTTGGATAATTTATTCAGCTTTTGTTTAAGAGTTCCTTCTGCAATAGAATTGTATAAGTCATCCATGAGTTCAATTGCATTTACAAAAAGTGCAGTTTTTCCTTCCTCACAGGCTGTAATTCCTAAGGCGGTTGCCAAGTGGCTTTTGCCGACACCCGGAGGACCTATGAAAATTATATTTTCTCGCTTATCCATAAAGCTCAAGGTTGCAAGATCCTTGATTTTGCTTTGATTTATACTTTTAGGAAAATTGAAATTAAAGTCATCAATGGTCTTATAGTCACTAAAATGTGCATTCTTTATGTTTTTTAATTTTAGACGTTCATTTTTTCCCTGTTCCTCAATTTTAAGAAGTTTGTATAAAAATTCTCTATATCCTGTGTTTTTATCAATAGCATCCTGTACTTCTTCGTCATACTTTTCGTAGATGTCAGGGAGTTTAAATTGCTTCAACAGCAGTTTGATTTCTTCATTCATGTCAAAACTTTCTGGCTTCAATATTAAGACCATCCTCCCTTCTCGTAGTAGGAAAGGTTTCTAACCAGCTCCTTCTCATTCTTTAAGCCGTAGATATTTTTTTTCTTTTTGGTCAATTCCAATTCCATTCTTTCATGTTCAATCATCAGAGATAAATACCTTTCTTTTATGATAGTCTTGATATTGTCTATTTTCAGGACGCTGTTCTCAATGCAGTGTTCAAGAATAATATCAAGATCAGATACATCATACAAGTCTTTCAATTTCAGTATTTCTCTAGCATGAAAATATGGTTGGTTGGATACTTTCGATGCCAGTTCGTAGAACTGGGCCCCGTTTTTGAAGGTCTTTTCAAAAACTCTACGTATTTCCGGAATTGATCTTGGAACCCTAACCGCAATATCCCTGTAATCATTTGAGTCTTTAAACTCTTCATATCTGCCTTCAAGTACATAATGACTTTTTATCAGGTTTAAATCCAAATCATATATTTCAAGGATATAGCCGTAAACAACCCTTATTTTGACCTTTTTATCTGCATATTTTACAGGAACACTATACCTGTTAGTATCAACCATTACAAAAGAATCTAAGCTAACCTTTCTTGTTTCCAAATCAATGTCAATAAGCTTTTTCTTATAAAATTTTTTCAGGAAGCTTTCTTCTTCTTTGTACACTTCATCAGGGATTTTTTTTGTAGTGCCATGAATTTTATTGTTCCATCTTCTCATAAACTGTGCGATTTGAGTATTGAGCTCCTGCATATCTCTAAAGCTGTTTCCTTTAATGAATTGCTCTTCAATGTATTGATTTGGCTTTTCTATTTTCCCTTTGGTTCGGGGTCTGTATGGGTGGCAGGCATTAGGTTCTGTTCCTAGATAGGTAAATAGCTTTAATGCACTTTCATTGAACTCAACTTCTTCGCCCTTTTTATTGCTTATGACTAAAGTCTTTGGATTGTCGATAACAAGCTCTTGTGTTACTCCTCCTAGCTCGATAAATAAGTCTTGAATAGCTTCATATATTGATGTTCCATTAACCGATAGAGAGCATATTGCAGCTTTTTTTCTTGAATAGCAGAGAATCATGGTAAAGCAGTATATAGTTACTTTTTTGTCTGCAATGATCATCTGATATTCTCCCCAATCAAACTGTGCCTGATCTCCAGGCGGTGTTTCAAATCTTTCGGTTGCCTTTCGGCTTATCGCATTTTTTTCTTCGTTCAATGTTCTAAGGTATCTGTATATTGGATTTATGGTTCCTTCATAACCTAATTTGCAAAGTTCTGAATAAATTCTTGTTCCATTGAAATCATAGTTCTTATCAAGATACCATACCCTTACTTTATCTTTGTATTCATCAACTTTAGTATTGCTAATTGATCTTGAATATTTAGGTTCTTCCTCCTTCTTTATCAAACTTTTAACTGTATTCTTTGACATATTCAATTCTCTAGCTATTCTCTTTATCGGTACCCCCTTGTTATACATATTTTTCACTGTATGCCATTCTCTCAAGTCTTTCACCTTCGTTCTTTCTGCCTCCTTCATGTGTAATTCATTTAGATACACATTAAGGATATTCTATCTAAGTGAAGGGGTCAAATTTCAGTGTAAAAAGGGGGTCAATATTCATTGTAAATCAACA
>JBEHWK010000225.1:0-3718 GCA_040217795.1 Clostridiaceae bacterium | reverse complement strand
AACAATTATCGATTCAATTATTGAGTCCACTCCCGGAAGAACCTGAGACAATTTATATGGGCTTATATTTTTGCCACTCAGCAACTCGATGTATTCAGCCTGAATTTTTCTGTTGCTTCCAGCCAGCCATATTTCAAATCTGCCTTCTTCATGTAAATACACAATTGCAATCTTCAGCTTCTTGTCTTTTATAATCCGAGGTGTAAAAGAGAAGTATGTCATATCCATATAACCTGAATACAAACTGCTCACTATAAAATCCCCATATTTATTTTCCAGATATATTTTCAGACCTGACATAAATGTCATGATACCTTTATAAGCTTTTTGTATCTTACCTTCACTCAGCTGCTTTCTGTATTCTTCAATATATTCATTTAGTTTATCCAATTTTATACCTCCCTGGAAATCAGAATTTCCCTTCCAATGGGATAGGATCAAATTTCGCCGCCTGCGATTTGTCCCCCGGCATTTGTCAGCTCGAGCCTTGCAGCCTCATTGTCCTTAATCATGACTTTGTCGGTTTCATTGTACTTGTAATATCCAATCACGTCGGCATTGATATTTCCAAGGAAATGATCCAGGTCCACCATGATCCCCTCAAACTGTCCTGGATAATGTGGTGCTCCCCCGTTGGCAATCACCACCACCTTCTTTTTTTCCTTGAAAATGGGATTCTTGATCTGATGCTTCGCATTGTAAAGTATCTGCGTCCTGTCGATGAATATTTTGAATAGACTGGTTATGCCGTTGAAATATAAGGGCGTTGACAGAACAATGAGATCGCTTTGGTGTAGAGTCCGGATGGCTAATTCCATATCATCCTTGAGGATGCAATGTCCATGGTGTGTCCTGCAGTAGTCGCAGGCCAAGCAGATTTCAATTTTCTTGTCCAAAAGATTCACATATTCGATTTCGTTTCCTTCCTTCAGACGTTCCAAAAAATATTCTGCCGCTTGTGCTGTATTCTTGTTCCTGCGGTGGCTTGCCAATAGTACAGTGATTTTCATGTTCAATCTCCCCCTTATGCTTTGTTCTCACAGCTGTATCAGGAATGCCATTCTTTATTTAAAAAGCTTACAATTTCGTCAGCACAGCCAATAACAACATGACCTTGATCTCTTATTATATTTACCTCAACCTTATCTAAAATTCTCATGAGTCTTTCTGAAGTTTTCCCGGATTGCAGCAAAGCATCTTTCTCTCCTGCTATATAGAGCACAGGCATTGAAAGACTTTTGAGTTCATTGTCATTAAATACGTAAAGCTTGCCCATTCTGGGATTGAAATTATTGTATACCAGGTTACCGAACCTCAACACCTCATCAGGTACCTTTAAATTTCCATATACAATTCTATTGATTTTGTCTACCCCTTTTGATCCCAACAAGCTTAAACAAATCACTTTAACTAAGAAGGATTTTTTTGCAGGTGCTATTCCGCTTGCTGCAATCAGAACTAATTTATTAACACGCTCAGGGTATTGGGTTGCAAAACACAAAGACATCCACCCTCCGAGAGAGTTTCCCACAAAATTTGCCTTATTAATTTTCAATTCATTAAAGATATCCAAAATCCAATCTGCATAATTCCGGGGCTGTAATTCAGGTCTGCTTTCATCACTTTTTCCAGGTTCTCCGATTATATCTACGGCATATACTCTGAATTCCTTACTAAGCTTAAGCACATCACCCATCCACATGGCTGAATTTGTTGACGATCCATGCAGCAATATTACAGGTTCCTTGCTTACATCACCAGAAGCTATGATAAAAGTGTTCCCATATCTTGTATTAATATTTATATGCTCATATGGTACCGGCCATTTTTTCAGAATGTTGTCATAATAGCTTAATATTTGCAGTTTTCCTTCTTTGCTCCTGAATACATTCTTTTCCACATTAATAGCCTCCTTTATTGGTTATCCCTGTCTGTAAGAGCTGAAACCGAACCCAACATGTTTTCTATAAACCCGATGCTTCCCCATAACATAATTCTTAATCTCATCTCATCCGCTGAATATTTAATGTTCATTGTTGATTTTGCCATTATTTCATCCTTACAATTCATAACTGCCAAAAGCATATTGGAAATTCGATTATACTCATCCGCATCAATGGCATTTATATCAACAACCGCAGATACATTAACTTTTGAAGGTTCTCTTTCGATAATGTTATCTTCTGTAGAATAACTAATTACTTTTTCTTTATTAACATTTGCATCTTCCCCTTGCAGGGCATTCTTTTCAAGAAAAATACTTAAATCATGTCCTGATATTCTCCACTGTTTACCAACTTTATTTGCTATAAGCTTTCCATCGGTTATGAATTTTCTGATTGTTTTATGATGCATTCCCAACAACTCTGAAACTTCATTTATTGTATAAAAATTTTTTTCCATCACTTAGTTCTCCTCCTTTCATATTCATCTTATGAAACCATCATATCATAAACAATTTCTTAAATCAATGTTTTTATTGCGCTTTATTGCACTTTCTTTAACTTTATTGGGTTTCTGGTTGTGCTTTATTGGATTTTACAGCACATGACATGGCATATGAGCGTTCAAAACCTGCCATATGGCTTTTGGGATTTTGCACTGTTGCTGCTTAATAAACAATAAAATGATGCTGTGGAACATATAATTCCTACAGCATCATAGTCAAGCAATGTTATATTATGTTACCAAGTAAACAGCTACATTATTAGTCAAACAATAGTCCGCAACAATTTTATCAAATTAATGGAATTAAGGCTATGTCTTCAGGTAATCACAATATACAGATTTTGGTTCATACTATTCCTTCAATGATTCACTTTTTTCTTTTGATAATATAAAAAGCACAGCCTCGAAAGATTATGCTCCAAAACATTAATTATTACCCCCTCTAAGTTCCACACCGTCAGATTATAGATTGTAAATGTATAAATTTAATTTCAAATCTCTGTACTTATATGCTTCATATTTAATTCAGATGAAGCATTAATGTTCGAGTGTAAAACCTGATATTTTTCTTCATCCAAACCATTAATTTTCTGATTCAGCAAAAATATTGCAGAATAATGCTTTTTTTATTACATAATTCATCTTTTTCGTATTTATTTACATCAAGTAAATGGAAAGTTATACACCCCGGGGGAACTTGCATGGGCTGGGAGTGAAGCGTACAGACCTTCGTTGCTAACTTTTTTGTTAAGGAAAAGGAGCCGGCACTAATAACTTAGTGCGGCAGCTCCCTTAAATCAGGCATTATCTCCCGGATTATTAACTTATTAACTCTAAGCAAACAACTCAAACTCATTTTCTTTCAGCACGCTGTATATCTCAGTGTTTAAAATATTTCCTATAGCATGTCCTACTATACTTAAATTATCATCAGTTGCTGTATTTGATATATTTGAAAAAGTCTGTTTCTTAAAAACATCTTTTCCCTCTGCATCCATACCTGCCTTGTACCTTATCACCAAAGCCTGTGATGTCATTACTGTTTCTGCCATTTGCATCCCCTCCTTCCCCTGATATTACCCGACTACATTTCCACATTTTGGGTGCAAACTCTGATACCCGTGTGTTATACTTATCTTATCCTGATTCTTTGTCCAGGATAAATCACGCTCGCATCTATGATACCGTTTAAAACTACAAGGCTCCTGACTTCAGTATTGTACAGCCTTGATATTCCCCAAAGGGTTTCACCCTTTTCCACAACATGATA
>JBEHWK010000224.1:0-3776 GCA_040217795.1 Clostridiaceae bacterium | reverse complement strand
GTCACCTTTTTCAGCCAATAAGATTAAGTCCTTAACATAAAGTATCCCTACAATATCATCAATGTCCTCTTTATATACAGGTATCCTTGAAAATTGTTCTCTTTTTATGACATCTATTACCTCATCATAGTTTGACTCCATCCCCACTGCTACTATATCCACTCTCTGAACCATAACATCCTTAACCTGAATATCTCCAAATTCAAACACATTAAAGATCATCTCTTTTTCTTCGCCTTCCAGGACTCCCTCTTCTTCACTGACATCCATCATTGTCTTGAGTTCTTCCTGCGTTATGAATGGTTGGTTCTTATCCGTGTCTCCTCCAAGAATCTTTACTAAGAAAGAAGATATAAAAATGAATAGAAAAACTAATGGTTTAAATATTATTACCAGGAGGTTTATAGGCCCTATTACTTTTAACGATACTTTTTCAGATTTTTGTTTTGCAAAAGACTTAGGGGTGATTTCTGCAAAGATCAGGATCAATACTGTCATTACTCCTGTTGCTATCCCTACACCGGAATCTCCAACAACCCTTACTGCAAAAGAAGTTGCCAGTGCAGATGAAGCAATATTACATAAATTATTTCCTATTAAAATAGCACCCAATAACTTATTGGGATCCCCTGTAAGCTTTTCTACAAGCTTTGCCCCCTTGACTTCCTCTTCAACCATATGTCTGATTCTTATCTTGCTTAAAGACATTAAGGCTGTTTCTGCAGCTGAAAAAAATGCCGAGAAAGCTATAAATATTGTTAGCATTATTACCTCTGCCGTGTAACTTGTGCTCAAAGAGATCACACTCCTATTGTTTTTACTGAATTTTATATTATTATAGCATATTTTTCTTGAAGGATTAACTCATATTGGTAATTAAATCCTTTATTTTTCCTTTATGCCACAATAAAAAGTACTATTACTGGGTAATTTATGCCTTTTAAAGTGCTAATCTGTTTTTTCTTCAAAGTTTATATTTTCAGGAACCCCCATATAATACGTCAAATACCTCATTTAAGGCACTGAAAATAAAAGTCAAAGAGAAATATAATGTAAATATATAATAAATTTTCAGGAGGTGGAGGTTATGGGTGTTAATGATACGATATTCTCCCAAGGAAAAATAAGCAAAACCCTATTGAAATTTGCCATACCGGCAATGATTTCTCTTCTGGTTGTTGAGCTATATAATATGGTTGATACCATATACGTAGGAAGATATATAGGTTCTGATGCCATTGGCGCTTTAACTATTGCCTTCCCGGTACAAAGATTCATGACTGCCTTGGGTATGTTGATTTCAGTAGGAACATCAACCTTTGTCGCAAGAAATCTTGGTGAAAAAAATTATGGGGGAATAAAAAAGACCATAATAAACAGTGTAATTGTCACTATGTTTACTTTAGGCGTATTGTCTTCTTTAATATACATTTTCAGAAAACCTATAATAATGAGCTTAGGTGCCAGTGAAAATATATACCCATTAGCAGAATCTTATATATCAATTATATTAGTGGGCACTCTTTTTCAGGGACTATCTATAGTATTTGGGTATATAATGAATTCCCTTGGATATACCAGAATAAACTTATACGGTAATTCATTGGGAGCATTAGCAAATATTTTTATCAATTATTTACTTTTCTCAAAATTCACCTTAGGAGTCAATGGTTCTGCCTTAGCTACGGTAACTTCTCAATTACTTGTTTTTGCATTTATGCTCTTCAGGTTTTTAAAATTAAGAAACTTGATAAACTTATCTCTTTCTTCATCAAACATTGCAGAAAGCTTCTCCCCTCAACTAATCAGAGATATTTTCACTATCGGTTTTTCTACCTTTGTAATAGAAATATCCGATGCGGTGGTTTCAGTTATTCTCAATAATCTTTTACTTTCAAAGGGCGGAGATTCATCAATAGTAATGATAGGCATCATTACCAGGATATCCATGTTCATGTTCGTTGCTATAATAGGTATCAGTTCCTCAATGCAGCCTATTGTGGCATATAACTACGGCGCACAGAATAAGAAAAGAATATTTAAAACCCTTAAGACATCTGTTAAGATGGTTACAGGTTTCTCATTAGCTGTGTGGATTATATTAATGGCATTTACTCCGGCCATCATAGGCTTTTTCTTAAAAGAAACTGAATTACTGGCACAAACTGTATCAGCCTTCAGAATCTGCATATCAGTTCTTCCTACAGTAGGTCTTTACTATATAGCAATATACTACTACCAGGCAATTAATGATTCAAAAACATCTTTTTTATTGTCTGTTTACAGGCAGATAGTTGTGTTCATACCTGTAGCCTTAATGCTTATAAATCTCTTTGGAGTAAATGGTGCCTGGGCAGCCTTCCCATTGTCAGATGGAATAGCAGCCTTAACTTCTGTTTTCTTCATGAAGAGAACACTTAAATCTGCTCCTCAGACAGAAATGATTAAATGTAACATAACATCGGTAATTCCTGATGTACAGTTAGCAAAATAAGATAACAATCCCAAATTTAAAAGCAGAGGCACGCCTCTGCTTTAGTTTTTATATTAACTTATCACTTAAGTTCTACACAATTTGAAGTATTTACTTTAAAAGTCTCCCCTTTATTCATGGCAATATGCCCTGAACTGTATGGTTCATCTTCAATTGTTATATACACCTCTGTAACGTTATAGTATCCGCCTAATGTATTGGTTATAGATTGCAGAATGCTGGCTTCATATCCTGAACCTGCATTCATCTGCGGAACAAGTTCCTTTGAAAAATCCACATAAACCACATTATTATTAAGGTATAAACTCTTAATCTTTACATCAGGACCTATGAGTTTTCCTAAATTATTATTGGGAGATTGCTTAAAATTAGTTTCAAATACAGTTCTTGTAATATCATTTGTTTTAAATGACAACTTTTTATCAGTATAATATATTTTTCCATCGTTTCCATTTGGATAATAGAACCTGACGTTCTGTTCAAAAGAAACATCTTTTTGTTCGTTTGTTAAAGTTGATGTCACCTCTGAATCCCCTGACTTAAATACAGTCTTAACCAAGCCAGCGTTAAGGCCGTAATAGTCTATATTTTTGCTGGAATCCTTATTGTTTTCTGTGGTAACTTCTATAGCCTTATAACTTCCTACAGTTACATCCACCGCAGAGATGTATCTCTTTCTTCCATCTGCCAACGTCCATGATGTTCCTTTCACTAAAGGTTCCTTAAGAAGCACTTCTCCGTTTTCCTCAGTTTTTGAAGTGAAGTTTTCCCTGTAATAGGTCTCCCCCCTGGAAAATACGGATTTCAGTTCACCATTTTTGTTTTCCAGCACCGTTACAGTTTCTGTACCTCCATTATTTTTCCTGAGCTGGATTCTGTCATTATTAATGTAATCCACCCATACTTTAAAGGTGGCATATTCATTGCCGCTGCCTGTATAATCATATCTTACATTTTCCTCAAAAGGATAATAATCCTTGATTGTATATGCTGTTGCATTTCCGTTGCCATTTCCCCCATTGTTTTGAGAACCATTATTATTATTATTATTATTTTTGCTGCAGCTGAATAAAAAAATAAATGAAAGTGATATCATGAGAATACAAATAATTTTTTTCATTTTCACATCCCTCACTTACTGTTGTTAGTGTAAAGTTTTTCACACTATTTTTTTGTTTTTTTCTTTATATATCAAAGATTACAGAGTTTTTTTACAACAAAAAACAATGACCCCCGATTTCATGTTATTATTGAAGCGCTAACAAACAAAAATACACACGAA
>JBEHWK010000223.1:0-3856 GCA_040217795.1 Clostridiaceae bacterium | reverse complement strand
AAAATCAAGGTATAGTTTCTTCAGGGATTCCGAATATATGGAACCGATAATGTAACCTATGACCAGCATAACCAGGGCAACAGATATGATTGAAAAGAAATATGGAAAGGCAATTTCCACCCTTCTGTACCCCAGGGCTTTCAGTATACCAATCTGTCCTCTTTCTGAACGTATATAAAAATGAACAAGGGGAACAGAGTGTACTTTCTGCCGTCAAACAATGGAATGGAAAGTATGTTTTAAAAGAATATCCTGTAGTTACCGGAATAGATAATGAAGCAGCCATAGTCATAAGCGGGGACAATATTTATGAAGGCATGAGGGTGATCAATGACCCGGCAAAATATAAATCAGGGGCAATTGTATCTATCGAATAAAATCAGGTATATTTATTGCCGGAAGCAAGTATAATAAACTGTATTAATAATTATAAGGATATGAAATTATGAGGAATTTAGGATTTGCCATTGTTTCCTTTGTACTTGGAATAGCTGGTCTGATTCTTATACTCATGAATGCCGGTTATTTAATAGCAGTTCTTTTCGGTATTGTGGGACTGATTCTGGGTATATTAGCCAGAAAAGCAATGAAAAATTCCGAGGATAAAGTAAAAGGTTTGGGAATGGCGATAGCTGGCATTGGATTAACTATCATAACCCTGTTAATCTGGATTATAGGACTGGCTGCTAATACTAGTACATTTTTCCTGCTAAAGTAATATGTAATGATTAATAGGAGAAGAATTATGCAAAAAACCAGATTAGGTATCTCTGTTGGCCTGTTGGGAGCAGCACTTTATTTTATGGGATTATTAAGCTTATTAGGACTTATTATACTGGCGGGATATGTGCTGCTGTCTGAGGCAGATGAATGGTTAAGGAAAAGTGCTGTTGAAGCTGTGGCTATTGTTATTGTATTTAGTCTTATTTCTGTAATAATATGTTTTGGCAGCGACATTCTCAACTTTTTAAATAATCTTTTCCATGTGACAGGTGAATCTTCAATCATTTCCTATCCGCTGCACCTGGATGTTTTAATTACCAGCTTAACTAATGCAGGAGAAAAGATAGTACTGTTTATATTGGGTATAAAAGCACTTCTTTCCAAATAAAATTTTAAAAAACAGAGCTTTGACATTGCTGAAGCTCTGTTTCTTTATTTATATAGAAGAACCTGAAGAGTCGCTGGAGTTGCTGCTTTGGGAACTTCCTGAGTTGTCGGTATTGCCTTCTGTTTCTGAAGCAGGTAGGCTTGACTTTATCTTATTGATTACAGCATCAGCCTGAGCCTGGGTAATAACTTTATCAGTTACCAACTGAACTAATGCTTTGCTGTCTATGCCAATGTGTCTGCCGGAAGCACTTGATTTTCCTTTGTTTTCGGCAGATTTTCCACCATTTGAATCATTTGAAGCTGATTTCTTTTGTGAATTGTCAGATTTGTTTGAGGTCAAAGCTGAAAGTATCTTGTCTGATTGTTCCTGGGTAATGGTTCCGTCTTTTACAAGAGCCGCAAGGCTGCCCTTTATCTCATCAAGGAACTTATTCTGCGGTTTGGAAGCTTTCCCGCCGGTATTTTCACTATTGGCTGAATTTTGGTTTCCCAGAGTTTTAGTATTGGAACATCCGGATAAAACTGCGGATGATAAACTCAAAACAACTAAAGAAATAACAGCAATACCCGTGATTTTTATTTTTTTCATAAATGATATTCTCCTTTAAATTAAACTTTGTTAATTTATAAATTTTATGTCTTATTATACATATAAAATGACGAAACATTATGTGAAATTAGAAAAATTCTAATTACAAAATGATTAAAATACCAGGTACCTTTACTGTATAATTTCGCAAAAGTGAACAGGAATTTTATGCACTAAAGTTTAAAGCCGCAAAATGTTGCTGCTAAAAATGAAGATGGTTCTTTCGCCAATAATGAATTTAGAGTTGCAATTAATTCAGTAACTTCTTTAGGAATTTTTAATTTATTTTCTAAAATACACATAGGAATTTTATGTGCTAAACTATTAAATAAAGCGGCAGAATTATCCTGGGTTTTTAATTTTTTATCATATTCAGTTAATAAGGCAATTAATGGTTTATAATAATTAATATCTAATTCTTTCAAAGTATTTTCTATAGCTTCTATAGCTATCATATTTCTTTCCTTATAAATTTTCATAGGATAGCCTCCTTATAATAAAAAAGTGTTAATTGAAAATAATAAAAACACAACTTAAGTAAAATGGAATAACACTTTATAGGTTATATTATACCTCTTGACTTTAACCAATGCAATTGCTTTCTATTGAATTAATTATTACTAATACAGGCTAAAAACCGGCATGATGTATTATAACACCTTGCCGGCTAAAATGTTATTTGTTTTATAAGATAATAAGTAGCTATAACAGGTATTTAAATATTTCCGGTGAAAGTGAGGTACAGCAATACAACGTTAAGTATTATGATTATTGCTGCAATCAGCCAGCCCAGGAACTTGACAAATGGTTTGTTAACAAAGTCCCCCATCAGATCCTTCCTGCTGGTAATTTTCAGCATGGAGATAATTGTAACGGGGAGGACAAAACTCAGACATACCTGACTCATGAGCAGTGCCTTCATTGGATTTATTCCGGCTGCAATAACAATTACTCCGGGAAGCATTGTAATTATTCTTCTTACATTAACGGGAATTTTCAAATCTACAAAGCCATCCATTATTGTTTCACCTGCCATAGCACCAACAGAAGAGGAAGAAAATCCAGAGGCAAGCAATGCAGCTCCAAAGACTCCGCTGGACAGAGCCCCTAAAAGAGGTTCCAAGGACCTATGGGCCTGCTCTATTGAGTCAACAGCCATTCCCCTGCTGTAAAATACTGTGGCTGATACTACTACCATAGCTGCGTTCACGATAAATGCAATATTCATTGCAACAAACACATCAATCTTTTCCATACACAAGTGTCTTTTCTTCTCTTCCAGTGTCATACCGTCATTACGGCACTGTACCAGCTGTGAATGGAGGTATATAACATGAGGCATGACTGTAGCACCCAACATGCCAACAGCAATCAAAACCGCCTGACCGTTAGGGAGGGAGGGTACCAGAGTATGGAGTGCAACCTGTGGCCAATCAGGCTTTGCAAGGAAAATTTCTATAGTATAGGAGGCACAGATAACAGCAACAAGTATAGTGATTACAATTTCAACAATTCTTTGACCATATTTCTGCAGGCTGATAATTATAAATGTTACTGTTGCAGTCAATATAACGGAATATGATAAAGGAATAGCAAATAATAAATAAAAACCTAGCACTCCTCCTAGAAATTCAGCCATTGTGGTAGCCATTGCAGCGAATGTCGCGATAATATAAAAGAACCAGTTAATTCTCTTTGAAAACACTTCCCTGCACATCTGGGTAAGGTTTTTGCCTGCAGCAATTCCTAATTTTGCAGACATTATCTGAAGAAATATAGCCATCAGGTTACTCCACAGAATAACCCATACGAGGCTGTAATTAAATATTGATCCCCCGCTGATATTAGCAGCAAAGTTGCCTGGATCAATATATGCGACACTTACAACGAATGCAGGACCTAAAAATCTTAATAATCCTCTGATCCTGTTTATTATATTAAAGGTATCACTTACTTGAGTTATTGCAGGTTTTAAGCCTATAGAAGTTGTAGTAATTCTTTCTCTATTCATTTTAGTTCATCCTCTTTTTTATATTAAGTTTATCTATGTATTAAACAATTATCTTATGTTAAGATATTTAGCCTTGACTAAATTGTTTTTACTTATATAAATTATGAATATTTTGCTAAAAAGGTTACTCTAAAGTAATTTTT
>JBEHWK010000222.1:0-3901 GCA_040217795.1 Clostridiaceae bacterium | reverse complement strand
CGAAATGAAAAGAGTAGAATTAACCGGAATCTCACCGTTAAAAGAGGTTTAGTATCGGTTTTATGCCCGTACTATATAATTAAGTGTGTATTATTATACAAAAAAAGGTGGTACCGCGGAGATATACCCTTCGTCCTTATTCATAAGGACGAAGGGTTTTTATTATTTGTACATTATTTATATAAAAGGAGTGTTAGATTATGAAATTATCCGGTGCAGAAATTACTATCAAGTTATTAGAATTACATGGTATAGATACTATAGCAGGTATACCCGGAGGGTTTAATCTCCCCCTTTATGATGCTTTATACAAAAGCAGCATAAGGCATATATTATCCAGACATGAGCAAGGAGCCGGATTTATCGCCCAAGGGATTGCAAGATCCACCGGAAAGGCTGCAGTATGCTTTGCCACCTCTGGTCCTGGCGCAACAAATTTATTGACAGCCATTGCAGATGCTAAACTGGATTCAATTCCGCTGATTGCAATTACAGGTCAGGTTCCCTATTCAGCAATAGGAACTGATGCATTCCAGGAAGTTGATATGTATGGATTAACTATCCCTATAACTAAACATAACTTCTTTGTACGTTCAATTGAAGAATTGTTCAGAATCATACCTGAAGCTTTTAGAATCGCAGAAAGCGGAAGACCAGGCCCTGTAGTGATTGATATACCCAAAAACATACAGACACAAATATATGAATTTGAATCTTGGCCTGACATAAACAGAAATTTTGATGAAAGAACTGATATAGATTCAACCTTAATCAAGTCAGCTGCAGATTTGATTAAAAACTCAAAAAAACCTGTTTTATATGTTGGCGGAGGAATTGTATCTGCTGATTGCTGTGAAAGTTTATATGAATTGGCAAAGAAAAATTCAATTCCTGTTGCTGTTACTTTAATGGCCCTGGGCACATTCCCCAACAAGGATCCTCTTTATTTGGGAATGCTTGGTATGCACGGAGCCCGATATACTAATATGCTGTTAAATGAATCTGATTTAATCATCGCATTAGGGGTTAGATTTGATGACCGTGCAGTAGGTAAGATATCTCATTTTTGCCCAGATGCAAAAATTATTCATATAGATATAGATGAATCTGAAATAAATAAGCTCAGAACAGTGGATTTGTCTATTGACGGTAATGTTAAACACATACTTGAGGATCTTATCGAAGAAGTTTCCTCTTCAACAAGGGAGAGTTGGTTAAAGGAAGTAGCTGAATATAAGGAAAAATATCCTTTGGTTGTTCCTGATGAAAGCAACCTTTTCCATCCTGTAAACCTAATAAAACAAGTATCAAAAATTGCTGATGAAGATGCGATAATAACTACAGATGTAGGCCAACACCAGATGTGGACAGCTCAAACTTATCCATTCAACAAGCCAAGGACCCTGCTTACTTCAGGGGGGCTTGGCACAATGGGATTCGGGCTTCCTGCAGCCATCGGTGCAGCATTGGCTAATCCTGAAAAACAAATTATCTGTTTTTCAGGCGATGGATCTATTTTAATGAATATTCAGGAACTTGCAACCCTTGCAGATTTTAAACTTAATGTAAAAGTAATAATTTTTAGTAATGGACGTCTTGGGCTTGTAAAACAGCAGCAAGAACTATTTTACAACAAGCATTATATGGCTTCTGAGTTTATATCAAAACCTGATTTCCCGTTAATAGCTAAAGGGTTTGGTTTAAATTCCTGCAATTTATCAACTGAAGAAAACCCTGTAGAAAAACTGGCTGAACTGTTGAAATCAAAGGAACCCTGCATAATCAATGTTGATATTGATCCAAATGAAAATGTATATCCTATGGTTCCTCCAGGTGAAAGTATAGCTGTTATGATTGGTGGTGAAAATTATGGAGACTAAATATTTAGTAATAGAATTGCTGGTTAATAACCATCCTGGTGTCATGTCACATATAACCGGCTTATTTGCCAGAAGAGCATTCAATCTTGAGGGAATTTTGTGCGGAGAAATAGGCGATGGCAGTAAAAGCAGAATGTACCTTCTTGTAAAGGATGATGCATTCCTTGAACAGATAATAAAGCAATTAAAAAAGTTATACGATGTTTTGAAGGTGGAAGTTCATGAAGATTATGAAGAAATAATTTTCAGAAACCCTGAAATGTTCTTAAAATCCACTTAACATCCCCTCATATTAACGCATATAAATAAGTTATTATGGCCCAGACTGCTCCGCAAACTGATGGGGCAGTTTTTTACTCTTCAGAAAAAAAACATAAGTCCGGAAAATATTTTTAATTTTCCAGACTTATGTCTTATTTTTCTACATCATATCCTGCATTTTCAATGCACTCTCTGATTTCTGCTCCTGAAGCAGGCTCATTAAACTGCACTTCTACAGTTCCCCTGGCTATATCAACGGCAGTCTTCTGAACTCCTTCTATTTTATCCAATGCATTATTCAGTTTAGTTTTGCTTTCAGAGTTAACAAGTCCTTTCACCTGATAATGGCACGTATACATAAAAAATTGCCCCTCCTTTATGCTTTCTCTATTCTAGTATTTCAGCAAAACATACTTTTTATCCAAATCTATACTTCCAAATCTAACCAGTTATCACATTACTTTCTGGATCTTGTTTTTTTCTTCTTTGCAAAAAGGGTTTTCCATAATAATCCCACTAACCTGAATATTAAATATATTGCAAATAAATATAAAAACCCGAATATTCCTGCCACTATATCTTCAAACTCCATATTTCCCCTTTTGGTTATTTTCTGTCCGATTTCTATTGCAAAAACTATTACCAGCAGAACTGTAAATGTATATATGAATGATATTGACGTTATACTGTACTTTGACAATTTTTTAAATACAGCTTGAGTTGCTGCAAAAATTAATATTCCTATTATTCCTATTATTATGAAATGAAGTTGCTTATCAGTAAGATCAAACCCCATTTTCTGAGAAATCTTTTCAAGAATATCATGTGCATTATTTACAATATTCATTAAAAATTTTATTATTCCAGCCATGCTTTCCCTTCTTCCTTAAATTACCGGTATAATTTTGATTTTAAAAATTCCTTAGCATATTTTTATTTATAATTGGAGAGACTATATCCTAGAAAAATCAATTTAGTTAAAGGCAGGGAATGTCTATGGACAAAATCTTAACAAACCACTTAACTTTAAATACTTATTCTTGGGAGTTCTTGCTGTTCTATTTTTGCGTTTACTCCTTCTTTGGTTGGATATTGGAAAACACGTTCAACCTGTTGGTTTTCAGGAATTTCTTTAAGGACGGATTTCTTTTCGGTCCCTTTAAACCTATGTACGGATTCTCAACAGTTTTATTGCTTTTATATTCCTGTAAATATCCAAGTTGGCTTGCAATATCAGCACTTGCCTTGTTAATCCCTTCCTCAATTGAGTTTACAACAGCAATTTTACTTAAAAAGTTCTTTAATTTACAATACTGGGACTACACTAATCTCAGATTTAATTTCAAGGGGTATATCTCTTTACGTTTTTGCTTTTTCTGGTTAATTTTGAGCATATTGGGTTTGTTGTTTATTCACCCTATTTTATCATTTATTTATTACAAAACAAATACAATAATCAGCTTACTAATCCCAGTTTTTGTATCCTACCTCTCTGCAGATCTTTTTTTGACATTTAAATATAAATTCAACATGTCCTATAAAAACATAGAAGACACGTGAATTCATTTTTATTTATTGGTGTCAGTGTTTCTGCTTTGATTTATATCACCTGAAAAACTTATTCTTATCTTTGTCCCCTTATTATGAGCACTGCTCACTGATATTTGTCCCCTATGTTTCATGATTATCCACTTGGCAATTGAAAGTCCCAGTCCAGTGCCTCCGGTTTCTCTTGTCCTTGATTTATCTGACCTGTAAAA
>JBEHWK010000221.1:0-4193 GCA_040217795.1 Clostridiaceae bacterium | reverse complement strand
CCATAAACGGACTGACATCAGAAGATGCTGAATTAAGGTTAAAGGAATACGGGGAAAATTCTATCAAGGAACAGAAAAAAATCTCACAGTTAATGCTGTTTATTAATCAATTTAAAAATCCAATCATAATCATTCTGATTATTGCCACCGTAATATCAGCTGCAACAGGTGAATGGATTGATGCCACTATCATTTTGCTGATCCTGTTTGCCAGTGCAATATTAAGCTTTTTGCAGGAATATAGTGCAAGCAATGCAGTAGAAGAGCTCAGAGCAAAGGTACAGGTTAAATCTGTTGTTTTGCGCGATGAAAAACCTGCAGAGATTCCTTCAGGGAAGTTAGTAATGGGTGATATAGTTAAACTTTCTACCGGAAGTCTCATTCCAGCAGATGGGTTGGTACTGGAAAGCCTTGATTTCTTTGTAAATCAGTCAATTCTGACTGGTGAATCACTTCCAGCTGAAAAAAGACCAGGAGTTGTTTCTGAAGATGCCAGCATGGAAGAGCGCATAAATTGTGTCTTTATGGGTTCTAATGTTCACAGTGGAAGTGCAACTGTCCTTGTAGTAAGAACCGGGGAGGATACGGAGTTTGGACAGATTGCAAATCAGCTTACATTGCGTCCTCCGGAAACAGAGTTTGAAAGGGGCGTACGGCACTTTGGTTATTTGTTAACCCAAATAATGCTTGTTCTTACCCTGGCTGTTTTTGCAATAAATGTGATTTTAAAAAGACCTGCCATCGATTCTCTTCTTTTTTCTGTAGCTTTGGCAGTTGGAATTACACCACAACTATTACCTGCTATTATTAGTATTACTCTTTCCAGAGGTTCACATACAATGGCAAAAGAAGGGGTCATTGTAAGGCGTTTAGAATCAATTGAAAACTTTGGCAGCATGGATGTATTATGCACTGATAAAACAGGTACTTTAACTGAGGGTGTTATCCGTTTAGGAGGTGCCGTTGATGTTGAAGGTAATGATTCCGATACGGTATTCAGACTGGCTTATCTAAATGCCAAACTTCAGACAGGTATGGCTAATTCTCTGGATGAAACAATTATCAGAGCTAAAAATATAGATATCAGCAATGTAAAAAAGTATGGTGAGGTTCCTTTTGATTTTACACGTGAACGACTGAGTATCATTGTTCAGGAGGATAATCTGCCAATGATGATTGTTAAAGGTGCTTTGAATAATATTCTCAACATCTGCAGCCATGTTCAGATTGAAGGCGTAATAAAAGTAAAAGATGACAAAGTTTTAGGCTCAATTCAGCAACGTTATGAGGCCTGGAGCAATAAAGGCATTCGGGTATTAGGTGTTGCCCAAAAGACTGTGCAGTTGAGGGAAAAGTATGTGGTTGAAGATGAAAAAGAGATGGTTTTTATGGGATTTCTGCTTCTGTTTGACCATCCTAAATCAGATGTTTCTCAAACTATAGCTGATCTTGAACATAATGGGGTTAGCTTGTGTGTCATTACCGGAGATAATAAGCTGGTTGCCATGCACACTGCGGAGGCTGTCGGACTTAAGGTCAGCGGTGTATTGACCGGCACTGAACTCATGAGGCTTAGGGATGAAGCATTGTGGAATAAGATTGAGGCAACTAACTTGTTTGCTGAAGTGGATCCCAACCAGAAAGAACGTATTATCCTGGCATTAAAAAAGAAATGTCATGTTGTTGGATATATGGGAGATGGTATAAACGATGTACCTGCGCTTCATGCTGCAGATGTAAGTATTTCAGTTGACAATGCTGTTGATGTTGCGAAAGAATCTGCTGACCTTGTACTTATGGAAAAGAACCTGGAGGTGCTGAATCGTGGAATTCAACTTGGGAGGACAACCTTTGGTAATACCCTGAAATACATTCTTGTAACCACAAGTGCTAATTTTGGAAATATGTTTAGTATGGCAGGGGCATCATTATTTCTGCCTTTTCTGCCGCTGTTGCCCAAACAGATTTTATTGATTAACTTTTTGACTGATTTTCCGGCAATAACAATTGCAAATGATGCTGTTGATGCTGAAATATTGGAAAAACCTCGTCGATGGAATATTAAATTAATACGGGATTTTATGATTACGTTTGGTTTGATTAGTTCTGTTTTTGATTATCTGACCTTTGCTGTTTTGTTTATGGGATTTAAAGTACAAGAAGGAGTTTTCCAAAGCAGCTGGTTTACATTTTCAATTTTGACAGAATTATTGATACTATTGGTAATGCGCACACAGAAGCCTTTCTTTAAGAGCAAACCGGCGCCAATGCTGTTGTACTCAGCTATTTTGGTAGGAGTCGTCACTCTGATTCTGCCATATCTTCCCTTAAGTGAATTTATGAATATTGAGCCGGTGAAACCACTGATACTTGTTTCATTATTTATGCTTGCAGGTTTATACATAATCATTTCGGAATTCGCAAAATATTATTTTTATAGATCAAAGTCCCACTGAACTTTTTGAATATCAGATGAATGCATAAGTTAATATTTGAAATTGAAACCCTGTAACTATAAATCCATAGATAGAATACTTTGATTATTAAGAGAGTAATTAAATGGGTGGCAGAAATGTATTCAGTTATGCCAAATAAATTTTTAGTACCAGTTTCTGATGCTGAAGAAGCTATTTTGTTTACAAAAAAAGAGAAATTACATGAATACGCTTATAGTGGTTTAAGAAAAAAACATAAAAACAGAAAACATTCAGTAATAGGGGTATCTTTACCCACCCAAAGAGAAGAGAGATGGGTCAGGGATAAGGAAGTTATGGAAGCTTATGCTAAAGACAAAGGGATTACCTTAAAGATAGAAATTGCTGATTTTGATTCGACTAAGCAGGCTTCACAGGTAGAAAAACTTATATCACAGGGGATAGATGTGTTGATTATTGCGCCTGTAAATCCATTTACTGCGGCAGTTCTTGCTGAAAAGGCGCATAAAGCAGGGATTAGGGTAGTATCTTATGACAGTCTGATTGTGAACAGTGATTTGGATATGTATGTGGCCTTTGACAGAAGGAAGGTCGGAGAGCTTCAGGGGAAATATCTTGTTACGAAGGTTCCAAGGGGGAATTACATCATTATGTCGGGGGATCCTGGTACATTATTTAAAGAAGGTGCAATGGAATATATAGAACCTTTGGTCAGTATAGGAAATATAAATATAGTTACAGATAAAATGGTTAAAGGCTGGGATCCAAAGAATGCCTATAATATAGTGAAAGAGTCTTTAATTACTGCTAATAATAAAGTGGATGCCGTATTAGCACCCAATGATGCCACAGCAGGTGCTGCAATTGAAGCACTGCAGGAACAAGGTTTAGCTGGAAAAGTGGCAGTAACAGGACAAGATGCGGATCTGGCTGCTATCCAAAGAATAATTCAGGGAACTCAATCAATGACAGTATTCAAGGATACCAGGGAACTGGCCAGGCGGGCTATGGAAGTTGCATCAAAACTATCAGCAGGAGAGCCTGTATATGCTGATACCAAGGTGAATAACGGCAAGATGGATGTACCTTCTATTCTTATCTCACCAGAGCCTATAGATAAAAATAATATAGATAGTGTTCTTATAGAAAGCGGATACTTAAAGAAAGAGGATGTTTATAAGATCAGATATAGAAAAGGCAATTATAGAAGTCTATAAAGTTTTTGAAAGGGGTCGGGTACACAGCTGTATTTCAGAATGTGTACCTGATCCAAAAACAAAAAGCATAATTTAACTGCAGATTTTCTGTCAATGATTTGGTGTTGGCAGCAAATATTACTCCTTTTCTAAAGTAATGCTGCTGGTATATGGTGATGATGGTTTAGCTGTATAATTACCATAAGGAATAGAGCCTGTCAAAATGTTGTCATTATAGAAAGTTACCACATCATCATTTTTAATTTGAAATTTACTGACATCGATAAAGGTTGAATCACCAAAATAAATATTAATCTTACCGGTTTTTTCTGATTTAATAGCCCTATCAATATCTTCTAAATACTTTTTCATTTCCCAAACCTCCGATTACTAAGATATTCTTCCTGTATATTTTTAGTTATTAACTAAAACTTCGCATATAAAAATTCCTATACAAACCTTGAAAAACCAATAAAAATTGACAATAAAAAAGCATGAACCTTAACGCTTTTGGTATAATTGAATCACGACAAACAAATAACCAAAACGGAGGTTCATGCTA
>JBEHWK010000220.1:0-4215 GCA_040217795.1 Clostridiaceae bacterium | reverse complement strand
TGCAAAGACATAGGAGAAAAAAGGAAGATATCCTCCTATCAGCGCAAAGGATACTGTAGTCCTGGAATTATAGCGAAGTGCAAAGAATACAGTCAATGCGGTTATAAAAACAGAGGCTATAAGGGCAGCATTCATGTTTATCACTTTAAGAAAGAAAAAACTGCTGAACACTGCATAATATAGAATGGCTGTACCACCGCCATTAAGGCCTAAAGCAAAGGTTGTCTTCTTTTTTCTGGCAAACCATTCTCCTGCAGCTATAAAAGCAGCTCCAAGAACAAAGATAAAAACAGCTCTTACAGTGTTGTCAAACCATCTTGAATAGGTATATCTCAAAGCGGTTGCAGCACCAAGTATAATAAGAAAGATTCCTATCTTGTTTATTAAATCCAAACCGATTTTAATTTCAAAATTATTTTGTTTAACCCGCTCCTCAATCTGCTCTTTGCTGAAACCTTCAGCTTCCATAGCCTTATAGGCATTTGTCATTTTTTCATTGACAATATTTTCAGCATCCTTAATCTGCTGGTGTCTGTTTTCTATTTTTGTCCTGATTTTCTGATAAGTATCCCTTAATTCATTGAAGTTCTCCTTATCCTCTTTGCCTAACTCATCTTCAATAGCAGCTTTCATTTTCTTAATCTCATCATTGTAATTCTGCTCCATGGAGTAAAGTCTGTTTTGAACAGATTGAGAGCTTTTCCTGAAATATGTCTCCATTTTTTCTTTAGAGATTTTCAGGATATTCAGTTTTTCATCTAAAATCTGTTCTGTAAGCTTGAGGTTTAAATCTTCATTTTTCGCAGCAAGCTCTTTACATTTTTCTGTGAGTATAACAATTTCTTTTCTGCAGTTCTCCACCTCTGCTGACAGTGTCTTGTTTTGTGAAAAAAGTTCCTTTACATCATACTGCTTCGAAAGACCTTCCAGATCACTTAAAATAGATTTCTGTCTTGCAATGATCTCTCTAAGTTCTTCCATTTCAAACACCTCCTTGCATTGTATTCGGGTAAATTTCAAAATATTGTATGTAACTTAATTATACTACCTATACCACTTATTAACATCTTCTTTCTATCTGTTTAAAACGAATCCCCTCAACAAAGTTACACAACTATTATAATGATTAAAATAAACTATTTAATGTTTATCGTTAAAAATATATTGATTTTTATTAAATCAATGCATATAATAAAAGTGTGAAATCAAAGTAAAAAACTTAGGAGTTGATTAAAATGAATAACAACATTAAAGTTGAAAAATTTAAAAAGCTGGCTAAAATCCTTAAAGTTATTACAACAATTGTATTCTGGTCATCAAAAATAAGCGCTATAGTGTGCGGCGTGGTACTTGCCGTCATAAACCTTATTCCTGCCAGTTTCATATCCAAAATTAGTGAAGGTATGAAATCCGGCAGCGGAAGTATTACAGTGGAACTGGGAATATTGGGTTTCAAATTCCGTCCTGATATTTTCAACAGCAAGGATATTATCCTTATATTAAACACTAACCTGCTTAATGCAATAGCTGTGCTGGCCGTATCATATTTCATCACTTTACAGCTCAGGGGAATTTTAGATAATGTGATAAAGGATATTCCATTCAACGATCAAAGCGTAAAGCAAATCAGGCTCCTTGGCAAGGGTGTTATTGCAGCAAGCTTCATCCCATTAATCAACATGATTACAACCTCTGTTATAATACGAACTTTACACCTTCAGGAACTGATCAGCAGCAGCGACAAAATCATTGGTATCCAATTCAATTTTCATCCTGTAGATGAAGGGGTATTTATTGCAGGATTATTTATACTATTACTTTCAAGCATTTTCAGGTATGGAAGTTTTCTTCAGGAAGAATTCGATTCAACATTATAACATATGAGGTGATTTACATGGCTATAATAACCAGATTGGACAGGATTTTGGCAGACAGAAAGATGCAGCTTTCGGAACTTGCAGATAGTGTGGGTGTTTCCATAGTGAATCTTTCAAATCTAAAGACAGGCAAGGTAAAGGCCATCAGATTTTCGACACTTAATGCAATATGCAGGACATTGAACTGTCAGCCTGGAGACATATTGGAGTATGTTCCCGGAGATGATTCTGATGAGGAAGAATAAAGAGGTTTGAATACTTTAGCATACGCCATTGCAATGTTTAATCTCATTTAATATGATAAAAGCCATGCACAAATTTGACAGCAAATCATTTGGTTGCATGGCTTTTATTTATTTCGAAGATACTTCTTGTTTTTTATAACCTTACATCCATATTGATGTGTTTTAATAAATTGTTGATAATATAAAACTCTTGTATTTTGGGATTTTGAAGTTCTCTTTCTGTGTTTTAATTAAGTGTTGATGAATTGTCTGCTTAATCCAGCAGATACTACCCAACCTATATAGAATTATGAATAGTTCCCATCGGACAAGCTTTGAGCAATATTTTATGAAACCTTTTTAAATCCATGAAACTGAACTTTATCAAATTCATATACCTTTAACTGTTTTTTCCCTTTTATAAGCTTACCTAGGATGGCTTGTGCTATATTTTCTTTATTCTCAACTGTCATCATAAACAAATTAATATAGTGGCTTATGTATTTGCTTGCCACACCTGAAAAAATATATAAAAATCTCTTGAAGTTCAAGGATTGGGCATGAGCCTTCCCGACCCCCATTTCTTCTACTGAATAAGTGCGGCTTCCCTTCATATTAAGCATAAGATTATTATCTCTTGCAAAATTAATATATACCTGCCTTCTGGGGCTTCCAAGCACACGTCCGTTTTTAATTACCGGAGCCAGTACCTTGTCTAAAACTTCTCTTGTTATTTCATTTTTTACAGGAGCTTTTACAAATGTGTTTCCTTTTGAATCATTAGAACTCAATATCATTACTGATTCTCTCTCATTCCATAAAATTGGGCTTTTTGAGTGATTTCCCTTGAAGTTTTCCTTCATCTTCATTTCGTGGACGTCTATGTTTTGTGAAAGCTCACAATCCTTTATCTGTGTTCCCACTACGCTTAAAATCTTATGCCTCCAATGAAAACTTGTGGTGAGGCAGATACGAAGGTATTTGGTTATTTCTCTTAAGGTGAGGTTTTCCTTCATACAAAACAAGTACTTTATCCACATTTCAAGAGGTTTTTTGCTGTACATAAAGGGAGAGCCTGTCATTTCTGAAAAACTCTTTCTGCATGATTTGCATATATATCTCTGTTTTCTTTGCCTTGTTTTTCCGTTTCGGTTTATATTTTTGCTGCTACAGTAAGGACATTCTTGGGGTGAAGCTGATTTTACGCTCCCGATGGCATTTTCAATTGCAGCTTCATTAAAGATATCTTCAGCCTTTAGAAACATTTTTCTGAATTCTATTTCATAGCGGTTAAAATAAATCATCTGAATCAACTCCCGTGAATATATTCCTTTGAATTTTTGACATAGAGCAATAGTTTTAATCACTTTCAAAAAAATATTTTTCATTGTCTTTATTGTGAATGGGGACATTCTATCAACACTTTGTTAAAACAGATGAATATGGGTAAATCGCCAATAAAACTTATGCTAATAAAGATCTGCACAGTAAATCAAATGCTTGGACTGAATAAAAATCAGGTGTTTAAAAATATGGGAAGGTTCTGTCACACAATAAATAAAGCCATGCATAAATTGGGAAGTAAATCCTTTCCTATGCATGGCTTTTATTAATGAAATTTTATAAATATGTTGAAGCTCTTTATCGACCAGGGCCTATAGTGCTGTCCTTTAAAACAACGTCATGTGCTCCGCCTTCTACAATACTTACAGAAGAAACTAGCGTAAGCTTAGCTTTCTGCTGAAATTCCGGAATGGTTAATGCGCCGCAATTGCACATTGTTGAACGAACCTTGCTGAGGGTAATGTTTAAATTGTCATGCAGGCTTCCTGCATAAGGCACGTAGGAGTCAACACCTTCTTCAAAAGAAAGTTTGCCGGCTCCGCCTAAATCATATCTCTGCCAGTTTCTTGCTCTTGCGGAACCTTCTCCCCAGTATTCTTTCATATAATTTCCGTTTATCATAACCTTATTGGTAGGGCTTTCATCAAAACGTGAGAAATATCTTCCAAGCATACAGAAATCACAACCCATAGCTAATGCTAAAGTAATATGATAGTCATGAACAATCCCTCCGTCTGAGCAGATTGGTATGTAAATGCCTGTTTCAGCAA
>JBEHWK010000219.1:0-4250 GCA_040217795.1 Clostridiaceae bacterium | reverse complement strand
AAGTCAAGTACAAAGGTATCATCTTTACCCTTCATGGTCCTGTTAAGCCTGGACAATGTTTGAACCGCTTTTACGCCTGATAATTTTTTATCTACAAACATGGTGTGAAGATATGGTTCATCAAAGCCTGTCTGATATTTTTCAGCAACTATTAGCATGTTAAAGTCATCTGTATGGAACTGTTCCTTTAACTGGCTTTCCTTGATTGTCGCCCCTGTTTTGTCCTTATTCAGCTTTTCTTCCGTATAATCTTCATCATTATCAGTAACAGTGCCTGAAAAAGCAACCAGTACATCCATGTCCTTATACCCTTTTGAGTGGATGTATCTTCTGAACTCAAACAGGTACCTTACTGCATGAAGACGTGAAGAGGTAACTATCATGGCTTTTGCATGTCCGCCTATCTTCTTTTTTGTTATGCTTCTGAAATGCTCCACCATGATTACAGTCTTCTGGGCCAGGTTATGAGGATGCAAAGATTCATACTTTGCAATTTCCTTACTTGCTTTATTTGAGTCCAGATCCGGGTCATCCTCAACCATCTTTGCAATCTTGTAATACATCTGATATGTGGTGTAATTATTCAATACATCCAGGATAAAATGTTCTTCTATAGCCTGTCTCATTGAATATATATGAAAGGCTCTGAAGGTTCCATCCTCCTGTCTTTCTCCAAACATCTGCAAAGTCTTTTCCTTTGGAGTTGCAGTAAATGCAAAGAAGGATAAGTTATTAAGCTGGCCATGGGATATAAGCTCATCCACCAGTTCATCCTCAAAATCTGAAGTTGCAGCTTCTGCTTCACTATCCATCTTTCTGTATTCTTCCAGAATTTCCTCTGTATCTCCAAGAGCTTTCTTTAATTTCTTTGCGGCTTCACCCGTCTGACTTGAATGTGCTTCATCCACAATGATTGCAAACTTGCATTTATTCTGCTGAATTTCCTTATAAATAACAGGGAACTTCTGTAGTGTTGTTATTATTATCCTCTTCCCGGCATTGATTGCATCCCTCAGATCAACAGCGTGCTTCTTGGCATCAATACATTCAACAACTCCCAAAACATGATCAAACTGATAAATCGTATCCTGAAGCTGGCTGTCCAATATTCTTCTGTCTGTAACAACTATTACTGACTGAAAAATCTTATGGTCATAAGCGTTGTGAAGGCCTGCCAGTCTATGTGCCAGCCATGCTATTGAATTAGACTTTCCACTGCCGGCACTGTGCTGAATAAGATAATTCTTTCCTGCTCCATTTTCTTTAACATCCTGAAGCAACCTTGTAACAACATCAAGCTGGTGATAACGAGGGAAAATAAGTGTTTCTTCTACAACCTTATTCCCATCCTTATCTTTCTTCTCTTCCTTTTTAAGATGCATATATTTATGAAGAATCTCCATGAACCTGTCTTTGCACAACACCTTTTCCCAAAGATATGAGGTCTGATAACCATCAGGATTCAGGGGATTTCCCTTTCCCCCTACATTCCCTGAACCATTTGACCCCTGGTTGAATGGCAGGAAGTAAGTGCTTTCGCCATTCAATCTGGTGGTCATATAAACCTCATATAAATCCACTGCGAAGTGAACCAGCACCCTGTTTCTGAAATCAAAAATAGTATCCCTGCCTGCCCTGTCAAACTTGTACTGGTCAATGGCATTGGATATAGTCTGGCCTGTAAACTGGCACTTAAGCTCCATGGACACAACCGGAATACCATTTAAAAACAGTACAATATCAATGCTGTTTTCATTTAAAAGAGAATAGTGCAGCTGTCTGGTACAGTGAAGTTTATTAAGGCTGTACAGCTCAACTGTATCTGAATTGATTGAAGTTTCAGGCTTAAAGTAGCAGACACGGAAAGTAATTCCCCTATCTTTAAAGCCTCTTCTTAAAACTGCCAAAAGTCCATTTGTCTTCACTTCCTTAGAAAAACGTCTTATAAAATTATCCTCTGCAGAAGAACCATAAATATCACAGTATCTCTTCCAGTTCTTTGGCTGAGTTGCTTTAATGAAACCAATAAGAGTTTCCTTATCCAAAGCAGCTTCCCTGTTAAAGTTTTGCGGATTCCCTTTTTCATATCCACCTTTTGTTATAAGATAATCCTCAATGGCAGCTTCAAAAGCTCTTTCTTTCAAAGCATCTTCAGACATAGTTACACCTCCATTTTACCGGTTACACATTCGAATATAAGGCTTTTTTTGTAGTCAGTTAGTTTTTGAATTAGCTTCTCTTTCTGAGTGATTGTGTTATCAATCTTTGAACATTTATCATCAAGATAATTTGCAATTCGATCTTGCTCTTCTATAGGTGGCATTAATACAGGTAGTTTCTTTAATAATTCTTGGCTAAGTGAGGCTCTAGTTACAAGATTCATTTCTTTTACAAAGAACCTCCTATGAATATTGCTTGAAAAATAATATTTTGAGAAATTCAACACTAAATTATCCATGAATGGTCGAACCCTGATTAAAAATCCGGCAAAAGTAGCATTTTCAATTGTTTTTTCACACACACATGTTAACCCGATTTCCTCAATTGTTTCTGAAGTTCTCGTAAAAAATATATCTCCTTCCTCAACAGAATAAGCTTTTCTATCTGATTCAGTTGATTCAACTAAACCCTCAACTAATTCAGGTAGTACTATATTTTTATACACATCTCCATAGCTTACAAAAGGAAACCCAGTTCCAAAAAATTCTGCAGATTTACTAATACCATTTTGGCATTTAGCAATATATCTTAGTCTTATTAAATTCCAATGCTCAGGAATCTTCCCAATCCACTCAATTCCACTCTCTTTCATTTGCACATCAGGATTTAATCCTTTTGTTACTACTTCAGTGATAACCGACTGCTTATATGCTTTCAGCTTTTCAATCACCTGTTTTTCTCTTTCTATTGTTTCATCTATTTTTAAACATTTGCGATCTAAATAGTTTACAATTTTCTCTTGTTCCTTAATACTAGAGTATGGAATAAAAGTATTTGCGATTTGTTCAAAGTTCATTCCTTCTCGGTTTGCACCACTTTGAAAAATATCTATTGATGTTTTTCCAGCTGGAGACATCCAAAAATAATTCATGTATTTAGGTAAAACTAAATCTTGATTTGTCCTAATGATACAAACATGCTGATTAACATTTGCATATTGATCTTCGACCAAGTATATACAGCTTCTTCCTATTGATGCTCCAGTTATATTTAAAAGCACATCATTATAATATACTCTTGTCCCTTGCATTTCTTTGTCTATATCATCAGAAATGTAAGAAACCTCATCTAATCTTAATCCTGTATCATATACATTTTGACTTCTAATAAATAAAACACCTTCAGTAGAATAAACCTCACTTCCTCCTTTAGGTGTTTTCCCACTTCCAATTTTTACTGTGCAATATTTTATCTTGCTAATATCCCAATCCTCAGGTATTTCACCAATCCACTCAACTCCACTATCCTTCATCTTCCTAGTCATTGAATATTTCCCCCAATGCTCCATCCAATTCTTTTTCAATCTCCATTATTTCTGCCATTAGCTCTTTAGCAGGTACTGGTGGTGTATATTTGTAGAAATAACGTGTGAATGGGATTTCATATCCTATCTTTGTCTTGCTATTATCAATCCATGCATCCGAAGCAAAAGGCAGCACTTCTCTTTTGAAGTATTCATCTATGTTTTCTTTAAGCGGCACATTTTCAGTATCGCGAAGTGATGTATCTGCTGCTGGTTTTCCTTTTTTAAGAACTGGGTTTCCCTCTTCATCAAGCTGTGGTCTCTCAACAGTGATCTTTGCATATCCGAAATCTTCATTATCGAATATTTTGCTTATTTCAGTTTCCTTGAAATCCCCATAAAGTTTTGTTATTTCATCTATATAATTCTGAGGAATGTCATTTCTCTTGTTTCCTAATGACTTTCTGCGCTTTTCATAAAGTTCATTTGCATTGATGAGTTGAACTTTTCCTTTTCTGTAGTCAGGTTTCTTGTTGCATAGAATCCAGATATATGTTGCTATTCCTGTGTTATAGAAGATTTCATTTGGAAGAGCAACTATAGCTTCCAACAGGTCATTTTCCAGAATATATCTTCTTATTTCAGATGGTCCGCTTCCTGCATCTCCTGTAAATAAAGGAGAACCGTTGTGAACTATGGCAATTCTTGAACCATGATCTTTCATTTTTGAAATAGCAGTCTGTAAAAACAGCATCTGCCCATCCCCTACTGCCGGAAGACCTGCCCC
>JBEHWK010000218.1:0-4394 GCA_040217795.1 Clostridiaceae bacterium | reverse complement strand
AGCAGAAAAGGCACTGGAAGCCTTAAAAAAAATGTCAGCACCAAATGCCAGGGTTTTGAGAAATGGTAAAATTGGAGTTGTTCCTGCAAGAATACTTGTACCTGGAGATATTGTACTGATTGAGGCTGGAGATATTGTTCCCGCAGACTTAAGAATATATGAAAGCGCCAGCCTGAGAGTTAATGAGGCTTCACTGACAGGGGAATCATTACCTGTGGAAAAGGACGGAAGCGTCATTTTAAAAGGTGACATTGAGGTGGGTGACCGTGAGAATATGGCTTTCATGAGCACTATTGTAACCTATGGACGTGCCAGGGGAATCGTCGTGGCAACTTCCTGCCAGACTGAAATCGGTATGATAGCAGATAAAATTCAGAAAATTCAAGAAGAGGAAACCCCTCTTCAGCAAAACCTGGCACAGTTGGGAAAGTGGCTGGGGATCATCTGTATCGGTGTGTGTACTATTGTATTTGGTATAGGTCTTCTGAGGGGAGAGTCGTTTTATGAGATACTCATGGTTGCAGTAAGTCTTGCTGTAGCTGCAATACCTGAAGGATTGCCTGCTGTTGTAACCATAGTGCTTGCGATGGGAATGAAAAAGATGGTTTCCAGAAATGCTATTGTGAGAAAACTGCTGGCTGTTGAGACTCTTGGATGTGTGGACGTTATTTGCTCTGATAAGACCGGAACCCTTACAGAAAATGAGATGACAGTAAAGAAAATATACTCCAGCGGAAATGAAATAGATATTACTGGTCATGGGTATGAACCTTCAGGTGACTTTTATGATATTGAGGGAAAGAAATTAAATATTTCAAGAGATAAAGATCTGGAAATCCTGCTTTCCATAGGAAGCCTGTGTAATGACTCTTCAGTGGAAAAGAAAAATGGAAGCCTGTGGGGTATAATCGGAGATCCAACCGAAGGTTCATTAGTAGTCATAGCTTTAAAGGCCGGGTATAAAAAAGATGAGTTAAACGTCAAATATCCAAGGCTGGCTGAAATACCCTTTGATTCTGATAGAAAGATGATGACAACTTTTCATAAAAACTTCACAGAGGGGATAGTTTCTTTCACAAAAGGAGCTCCTGATGTCATTGTTGACAGGTGCACTAAAATACTTAAGGGAAGAGAAATTTTGGACTTAACTGAAGAAATACGTGCAGAGATAGAAACTATCAGAAGATCCTTTGCAAACTCAGCATTGAGAGTTCTTGCCATGGCTTATCGCCAGTATGATGCCATGCCGGAATTGGTATCTTCAAGGACAATTGAGAATGACATGATTTTCGTAGGCCTTATGGGAATGATAGATCCGGCAAGAAATGAGGTAAAAGAGTCCATCATGGTCTGCAGGAAAGCAGGAATAAAACCTGTGATGATTACTGGTGATCATAAGGATACAGCAGTTGCCATTGCAAAAGAGTTAAAACTGATGAAGGAGGGGGATGGGGTTTTAACAGGAAAAAGCCTTGATGACATGTCAGATGAAGAATTATTGAAAGCAGTTGAGACAACAAGTGTTTATGCAAGGGTTTCTCCGGAGCATAAAGTTCGTATTGTGGATGCTCTTAAAAATAACGGACATATTGCAGCAATGACTGGTGATGGGGTAAATGATGCCATGGCATTAAAAAGTGCCGATATAGGGGTAGCTATGGGAATTACAGGGACTGATGTAGCTAAGGGAACAGCGGAAATCGTGCTTACTGACGACAATTTTGCAAGCATCGTATCTGCTGTGGAAGAAGGACGAATCATCTACAGCAACATCAGGAAATTTGTATCCTTCCTGCTTTCCTGCAATGTAGGTGAGATTCTCGTAGTATTTATCATCATACTATTTAACCTTCCTGTACCACTTGTGCCTATACAGCTGCTATGGCTTAACCTCGTAACTGACAGCTTCCCTGCATTAGCCATTAGTTCTGAAAGAGGAGAACCTCATATCATGAGCATGAAGCCAAGAAAAGCGGAGGAATCAATTCTGAACGGAGAAATGATTAAAGGGATTATAGTACAAAGCACATCATTGACAGTTTCAGTTTTAGGAGCATACTTGCTGATGCTAAGCAAATATCCTGACTACCTGACCAGCCGCGAACATCTGATGTATGCAAGAACATACGCTTTTGCCGTCTTGATAAGCGCTGAACTGATAAGGGCATACTCAAGCCGTTCCGAGAATTACACTCTATTTAAAATCGGTATATTTTCAAACAGAACTCTGGTATGGGCAACACTTTTATCATTTGCCTTGCTGGCAGTGGTCATTTATGTGCCATTCTTAAGGTCTATATTCCAAACAGTATATTTAAGTATCAATGATTGGTTCATCATTATTATGTTCTCTTTAATTCCTTTCTTATCCGGTGAATTGTACAAAGTCCTGAAAAGAAAAATACAAAAGAATATTTAATATTAATGTAATATAAGATTGAAAATATATTATATATTTTAGAAATAATATTGCTGAAGAAAGCAACGGAGGTTATTATGAATAATCATGAATTTGAGCAGTTTTTACACGAACAAATACCAATTACAAAAGCAAGGGAATTCAGTGTTGAAGAGTTCACACCTTCAAAGGTAAAAATATCAGCTAAGTTAGAGCCAAATAAAAATGATAAATCAACAGCCTTTGGCGGAAGTATTAACAGCCTCATGACCATTTGCGGTTGGGCAATGGTGTATATAAATATTAAACCAGTGGATCCACATGCTGAAATTGTAATAAAAGAATGTAATATAAAATATATGGCGCCAATTAATGAGGATTTTACTGCAGAATGTTTTTTGCCGGATGAAGCGTCAAAAATAACGTTTTTAGAAACATATGATAAACGTAAAAAAGCCAGACTAAATCTTAAGGTAGCCTGTTATAGTCAAGATATTTTATCATCAGAACTTCAAGGACAATATGTTGCATATAAGCCAACGTATTAAATAAACCTGTAGCACTACATAATACCCATTTATTTTTTTTTAAAAGAAATATATAATTTATAGTAATAAAAACAATATAAAAAGGATGAAATAGAAGGGTAACAATGAAGAATTTAAGCATAACAAATGATTTTAAAAGTATAGTATTAAATGATACAAAGTTAATAGATGTTAGAGCTCCAATTGAATATGAAAAAGGAGCAATGTTAAACTCAATAAATTTACCTATATTATCTAATGAAGAGAGACATATTATAGGTATATGCTATAAAGAAAGAGGTAATGAGGAAGCTACAAAGCTTGGATATAAGCTTGTATCTGGAAGTGTAAAAGAAGAAAGAGTAAATTCATGGATAAAATATTTTAGGGAAAATCCTAATACTATGATTTATTGCTTTAGAGGGGGTTCCCGTTCAACTATAGCACAGACTTGGATATATGAAGCAACAGATCAAAAAATAGTAAAGCTGGATGGGGGATATAAGGCATTTCGTAATTATCTTATAAACTCATTAGAGCCTGAAAATATCAAATCAAAGCCTTTAGTTTTAACTGGTTATACAGGTTCAGGTAAAACAATAGTAATAAATAAACTAAAGAATTCTATAGATCTAGAGGGAATTGCACATCATAGAGGCTCTACCTTTGGTCATTTTATTACACCACAACCAACTCAAATAAACTTTGAAAATAACTTAGCCTATAGCTTAATAAAGCATGAGGATAAAAATTGTAAATACATGATTTTAGAAGATGAAAGTAAAAACATTGGGAAGAGTTTTATACCAAAAGGGTTTTATAATTATTTTCAAGGTGGGGATGTAATATTCCTAGATGCTACTGTAGAAGAAAGAGTGGAAAATATATTAAAAGAATATGTGATAAATGGTCAAAGAGATCACACTGAAGCACTAAAATATAGAGATTTAGCATTAAAATCTTGGTTAAATGATATGGTAGCTAGTATAGAAAGAGTTAAAGGCAGGCTTGGTGGAGACAGGATGAATATAATAATAGAAGAGCTTAATCTAGCTTATAAAACTCAAACTGAAACTGATAGCATTGATAGGCACAGAAATTGGATAGAATTATTTTTAACTAATTATTATGATCCTATGTATAAGCATTCTATAGATAAATCTAATAAAAATGTAATATTTAAAGGTAATAGTAGAGAAGTATTAGAGTACATAGAAGAATTAGAAAGATAATGAATAAAAAGTAACTTGTGTTTTAGATATAGTTGCTTCTGCCCCTTGACCAGTAGATAATTCAATATCCAACCCTTCTTCCTTAAAATATCCATTGGCAATTGCAGCGTACATAGGAGCATAGAATACAGATCGCACAACCTCATTAAGACGAACAGTTCTCAGACTTGAGGATTTTTTTGATGTACAGCCTGGTATGGTAAGCAGCAGAATAAGTGAAAGAGATACGGATAAAAT
>JBEHWK010000217.1:0-4420 GCA_040217795.1 Clostridiaceae bacterium | reverse complement strand
GGTCTCACCATGGGCCTGATATTATCATCAAATATAAGACTCCCTGTGCTGTAATGTAGATTCAAAACAGGAGTACTTCAAATATTCCAGAATTACTGTGCTGCAGACTGGACTACTCTCCGGTCATCACACACTTTTTTTATTTTCTTGTTTGTTCCTGATATTATTATATATTCAGTAAAAACAGTTGTCACTATGAAATCAAAACCATAAGTGCCAATTTAGTACCCTGAATGTAAATCCTATAAATATCGGAATACTTTAACAGCTGCAAACTTATGTAATCGTTTTAAAAAAAGTATTGACTTGGGGACTTCTCAGTGATATTATTAGATTAAATCAATACCTAGCTATCCAATCAATATTGTAGGTATGAACTTCGGGCGGTATCGTGTACCCTTCGAAATATTTTTTAACACCAATTCCGAGTTAACTACTCGGATTTAAAGGACAGTGATAAATTTCGGGGGCCGCATATCCTCACAAAAGGAGGTAAACAGTATGAAAATATTTAACCCAGATTTAGAAAGACAATTGAAAGACATGATTGTTGACTTAAAAGAAGATGTGACCATTGCTCTTTTTACAAAAGAAAAATGCAATAGCTGTCCAAATATAATAAGTTATATGGAAGAAGTAGCTGCACTAAGTGATAAGATACATTTGGTTAAATATGACTTCACAAAAGATGAGGACAAGGCAGCTGCATATAATGTTCAGATTGTACCCGGCATAGTATTGCTGGATTCAAAAGGTACTTACAAAAGAATCAAATTTAATGGTATTCCGGCAGGTTATGAGATCAAGTCATTTATTACAGCTATACTTGAAGTTTCAGGTACAGACATCCAATTACCCGATGATTTGGTTGAACGAATTGAAGCCATTAAAAAGCCTCTTAATATCAAGGTATTTGTTACAATAACCTGCCCTCGCTGCTCCCCAGCTGTTCAAAAGGCTTTCAAACTTGCACTTTTGAACCCCAATATTGAAGCAGAGATAATAGAAGCTAAAACCTTCCATGAACTTGTTGATCTTTTCAAAGTATCCGGAGTTCCGAAAATCATCATAAACAATGAACATGAACTATTGGGAAGTGAACCTTTGGAAACTTTTCTGGACACCCTTGAAGCAATCTGATGAAACTCTCTCCGTTGAAGACCCCCTTTCATTTGCCAGAAAAGTTGCTGAAGCATTTCTTATTTTAGAAAATCACTGTTAAGTTTCATTTAATAAGGGTTTAGGTAATCAGATTACTTAAACCCTTAAAATAAGATTTGACACAAATTAAGTATTATGATACAATAATTGTCAGAGTGTGAAGGCCACACGAAGGGGTACACCACCACGGGTGTAAGCTTTCGTGCGGCCTTTTTTCTTTGCATAAAAAGGGGTGAGTACATGACAATAGTAAAATTAAACGGAAAAGAAGTGAGTATTGCAGGTGAAATATCTTTGGATAATCTTCTTGTTGACCAGGGATATCCCGCTGAAAGAATTGCCGTTGAATTAAATGGCGAGATAATAATGAAACCTCAGTACAGCCAGACTTATATTAAGGATGGCGATACTCTTGAAGTAGTAAGTTTTGTAGGAGGCGGCTGATATGAATCTGTTTATAAACGGGAAAAGCAGGACAACGGACTGCTCTTCTCTCCATTCATTAAGGGAAGAAATATTCCCGGAAAATTCAGACATAGTCATGATTTATAATGGCTTCCAGACAGACAAGGATGAAATTCTGAGCCAGGATGATCATGTATCTTTTATAGAAAAAGGCGTGATGCCCTCAGAAGATGAACTTGAAGCATTAATGGTGGCCAGGCATACCCCATATGTCCATGAAAAAGTGAAAAATGCCAGAGTTGCAATTGCAGGTCTTGGGGGGCTCGGTTCCAATGTGGCAGTGGCTTTGGCAAGGACTGGTGTAGGTCATCTTCACCTGGTGGATTTTGATGTAGTGGAACCAAGCAATCTCAATCGCCAGGCCTATAAGATACGCCATCTTGGGATGAAAAAGACAGAAGCCCTGAAGTCAGAGATTGAGGATATCAATCCATATATAAAGGTCACAGTTGATAGTATAAAAGTCTCAGAGGAAAATGCCGCAGATTTGTTTGGGGACTACCCTATTGTCTGTGAGGCTTTTGACAGACCTGAATACAAGGCAATGCTTGTAAATGCAGTATTGGAGAAACTGCCTCAAACCAGACTTGTGGCTGCATCAGGGATGGCAGGTTATGAAAAAAGTAATTCCATCACAACCAGAAAAGTCTTTAAAAACCTTTATCTCTGCGGAGACGGGGAAACAGGCGCACAGCCGGGCAGAGGTCTCATGGCACCAAGAGTCAGCATCTGCGCGGGCCATCAGGCAAATATGATTTTAAGATTAATTTTAGGAATAGAAGAAGTTTAAAGGAGAAGATAACATGAAAAATGATAAACTAATAATCGGAGGACATGAGTTCTCTTCAAGATTTATCCTGGGTTCAGGAAAATACAATCTGGATCTGATCAAGGCTGCTGTTGAATATGGCGGCGCGCAGATGATCACCCTGGCATTGAGACGTGCCAATACCAGCGGAAGCGAAAATATTTTAGATTTTATTCCGGAAGGCATGACTTTGCTGCCAAATACATCAGGCGCAAGAAATGCTGAGGAAGCTGTAAGAATCGCAAGACTTGCAAGAAGCATGGGCTTCGGAGACTTTGTGAAGATTGAGGTTATCCGTGATTCAAAATACCTGCTTCCGGATAATTACGAAACTATCAAAGCTACAGAAATTCTTGCAAAGGAAGGATTCATAGTAATGCCGTACATGCATGCGGATCTTAATGTTGCCCGTGACTTGGTAAATGCCGGAGCTTCATGTATCATGCCTCTTGCATCACCAATCGGTTCGAACAAGGGACTAGCTTCAAAAGAATTCATCAAAATACTTGTAGATGAAATTGACCTGCCTGTTATCGTTGATGCAGGAATCGGCCGTCCATCCCAGGCCTGCGAAGCTATGGAAATGGGAGTTGCAGCTGTTATGGCAAATACAGCAATTGCAACTGCAGGAAACATTCCGGTTATGGCAGGAGCTTTCAAACAGGCTATTGAAGCAGGACGTGCAGCCTATCTTTCAGGGTTGGGCCGTGTACTTGACAGAGGTGCAGCAGCATCTTCACCACTGACTGGATTTTTGGAAGCATAGGAGGGACAGACATGAGTGAACAACGCATAAATCATATGGAATATCTGCCAGGCATGGAAGTCCTGGAATCAGATGTTATGGATCAGGTAGTCAGCCGTATGGAAGCTTACGACTACACAAAATATACAGCTTCAGATGTGAGAAGAGCTTTAAACCGCGATTCCCGTACACCTGAAGACTTCGCTGCCCTGCTGTCCCCTGCAGCAGAACCTTTTCTTGAAGAAATGGCACAGCTTGCACAGGGGGAAACAAGAAAACATTTCGGTAATTCAGTATACATGTTCACACCGCTATATATAGCGAATTACTGTGAAAACTACTGTATTTACTGCGGATTCAACTGTCATAACAAAATCCGCCGTGCAAGACTCACTATTGAAGAAATAGAAAAGGAAATGCAGGCTATAGCAAAGACAGGACTTGAAGAAGTGCTGATCCTTACCGGCGAGAGCCCTAAAATGTCCGATGTGAAATATATCGGAGAGGCCTGCAAAATAGCCCATAAATACTTTAAGATGGTAGGTCTTGAGGTGTACCCTATGAACTCTGATGAATATGCATACCTTAATCAGTGCGGTGCAGATTTTATCACTGTATTTCAGGAAACCTACAACTCGGATAAATATGAGACACTTCATCTTGCCGGAAACAAGCGTATATTCCCATACCGCCTCAATGCTCAGGAAAGAGCATTAAAAGGAGGAATGAGAGGGGTAGGCTTTGCAGCTCTGCTTGGACTTGATGATTTCAGAAAGGATGCTTTTGCTACAGGAATGCATGCGTATCTTCTTCAAAGAAAATACCCTCATGCAGAAATAGCATTTTCCTGCCCAAGGCTCCGCCCTATTATAAATAATGACAAGATAAATCCTAAGGATGTTCATGAACCTCAGCTTTTGCAGGTCATAACAGCTTATCGTCTGTTCATGCCCTTTGCAAATATCACTATCTCAACCAGAGAATGCGAGAGATTCCGTGATAATGTCATCGGCCTTGCAGCCACTAAGATTTCAGCAGGTGTAAGCACAGGAATAGGAAGTCATGGGGAAGAAGAGGAAATTGACAAGGGAGATAATCAGTTTGAAATTGCTGACAACCGAAATGTAGACGAGGTATATGAGGCAATCAAAGCCAGGGGACTTCAGCCGGTAATGAATGACTATGTTTATGTATAAATAAATAACCGCCCCAGGGGTCGTTCCAATTTATGGAACGACCCC
>JBEHWK010000216.1:0-4612 GCA_040217795.1 Clostridiaceae bacterium | reverse complement strand
AGGTTGAAAATTGTGTTGTCAATCATCTTTTCAGTGATACTGTCCAGATTGCTTGTAGCTTCATCCATGATTAGTATATCCGGATTTCTCAGCAGTGCCCTGGCTATTGCCATTCTCTGCTTTTCTCCTCCCGAGAGGTTGTCTCCATTTTCTTCAAGGACTGTGTTAATGCCCAGAGGCTGTTTTTCAATAATCTTATCTGCCAGGGTCTTCCTGCAGGCCTGCATTATTTCTTCATCAGAAGCATCCTCTTTTCCAATTTTCAGATTGTTCCTGATGGTATCTGAGAAGAAAAATATATCCTGAGAAATATATGCTATTTTTGAGCGGATTATGTCAAGGGAAATATCTTTTATATTCATATCATCAATATAAACCCCGCCCTTTTCCGGAGAATACAAGCCCATAAGGAGCTTCACCAGAGTTGTTTTTCCGGAACCGCTTTCACCAACCAGGGCTATGCGTTCTCCTCGTTTGATGTCAAGGGTTATGTCATTCAGAACCATATTCCTATTGCCATAACGGAAGGATATATCGTCAAAAAGAATTCTGTTCTTAAATCTGTATGGTTTATCGTTTTCTGATGACATCACTTCCATTTCAGCATCAAGAATGTCTGAAAGCCTGTCCGCTGCTACAACAGCTGTCTGAAGTGTTGGCTGCAATTCTATCACATTTTTCATAGGATCGATAAAATACGCCATCATAGCCTGAAACGTAATCAGTGATCCAAGAGTCATCACTCCTCTTTGTACAAAAATAATTCCTACCCAGAGGATTATCGCAATGCCTGCTGATGCTATAAATTCTGACAAGGAGCCCTGCAGGCTGTATATTATTGTGCTTTTATACGCTTTATCGAGCAATTTCATAAGTTTATTTTTGGTTTTGCCTTTAACGGAATTTTCATTTCTGAAGGCTTTCACAGTTTCAATACCATCTATGGATTCCTTCAGATAAGAACTAAGCTGGGCATTGTTTTCCATGGCCTCATAATTGACTTTTTTTATGGGATTATTGAAAACAGCCACCAGTAATGTGTATATGATAATAATAATTACAGAAATCAATAAAAGCACCGGACTTAAGGTAAACAGCATGTACCCACCCACCAATGCAACTACAAGATCAATCATCAGCGTAAGAGCGACGCTTGAAATAGCCTCACGTATTTTTGAAGCATCAGAAAACCTTGACAATATTTCTCCGGTCTTCCGTGTTGAAAAAAACTTCATGGGCAGAGATACCACATGATTGTAGTATTCCAGCATAACATCAGCATCCAGCTTTATGGCCAGCTTTGCCACAAGCATGCTTCTGAACACCTGTGCCAGAGCCTGAACAGCATACAGGGCAATAAGGGCTATTCCTATGATCTGTATATTATTGAAAACAGCCTGCAGCTGACCTCCGGAAGTGTCCTTCATTACAATCCCGTCTATAATCAGCTTAAAGGCGTAAGCACCCATCAGACTGATTCCTGTGACTATAAGGGAAATAAGAAATATGGAAAACAGCCTGGCTTTTTGTGTTTTTATCAATATAAAAAAACGAGACAAAGTCCCTTTTGTTTCCGCTGTATTTTTAAATTTTCTGGTTAACTTGAATGCTACTATATGTCCGGTCCACATAGCAAAAAAATCATCATACTTATATTTTATAATTCCTTTACCCGGATCTGCAATGACAAACCTGTCTCTGGTGACTTTATGTATCACAACATAATGCTCCAGGTTATCCTCCGTAATAATACGCGCAATAGCAGGCAGAGTGATTTCATTTTTAGATATGGCATCCAGCAGTTCTTCTCTTGAGCCTTCCAGAGGTATACCCTCCAGGCCTATCTTCTTAGCACCATCTACCAGTCCATATACACTGGTTCCTATATTATCTGTTTTTGTCAGTTCCCTCAATTTTGCAATGCTTATATTTTTCCCATAATGCTTACATATGGTTGAAATACATGCAGGACCGCAGTCTTTAATATCATGCTGTTTAATACAAGAATATGACATAGCTTATACCACCCCGAAGTTAAATATATAAAGCGAATAGACTTATCCTATCCGCTTGTGATTTTACAATATTCATTCACACTTTTTTAACCGACTGTTAATGTGGCCCTATGTTTCCAATCTTCACATTAACATTTACATTAACTTTTGTCATTATATTAGTAATCAATTGAACAACAGTAACAGGTGCATTAATATTGCCGCCTACATAGGAGTGATTTCCATTATAAACATAAGTATATGGAGCACCGCCATTAATTATACGCTGTTTTTCCTGGCTTAATCTTTTCACAATAAATACCTCCCTTTTCAAAAATGATTACTCTTACTTAGATAGCGGATAGACTACTCCTATCCGCTATCCATGTTAATCAAAAGACTCCATAATAGGATTTTTGTCTTTCTTCTTAGTTATAAATGTACTTTTTCAACTTTTACTTTCTTATTGAAAGATCCAATTAATTTTATAGATTTGTAGCTGCTAATATCAACTATTTTCTGAGTAATAACAATCGGTGTTCCTATTCCCATAATTGCAACATTAGATAATACTACCTTGTTAGAATTAACAGCAGAACTTCCTCCGTTAATCTTTCTTTGTAAGCTTTCATTCATCTTTTTCATAATAAATACCTCCTAAAAAATTTAATTTTTTATTATTAATTCCAAAATTTAAATTCTTGGAAATTAAAGCTATCATGCCTAAGGGTTATCCATTTATATTATCCCTTATTGTTATTACAAACTTACTTTTGTAACTGTTACTTTCTTATTGAAAGAACCAATTATTTTTACAGATATGGGTTTGTTCACATTAACTATTTTCTGTCCAATAATAATTGGTGCTCCTACTCCTAAAATTGCAACGCCTGATAGTACTACCTTGTTAGAATTAACAGCAGAACTTCCTCCGTTAATCTTTCTTTGTAAACTTTCATTCATCTTTTTCATAATTAAATACCTCCTGAAAATTTTAATTTTTTAAATTAATTCATGAAAAATAGAGTGATACTCCCTACAGTATTATCGAGTAGTGATATTACCAAGGATACTTTATGAATGACAGCGATGAATATATATAAAGTTTTCATAAAGTTCAATATAATAAAATATTTTCTATAACAGGCTCATAATCTGAAATACACTCAAAGTCTACAACCTTTTTTTAACTTAGCATCCAATATTTACCTGTTGAGTAAATTATATCACCTGTGAATTTTCAAGTAAAATACTAAATAAAGTGATTTTCCACGTCTATTTCCGAAAACATTAAAATACGTTCAATTTTCTTCCAATAACTGCCACCCACTTTAATTTACAGGGCTATATTGGAAATTTTTTACAACAAGCAGGTTTTATAATTCTCTTACCGGATCTGCTGACTCAGTTTTCCGAGCTTTTGATTGAACAGGGGCATGTGGATCTGAAGAGCATCTACATCGATGGCACCAAGATTGAAGCCGTGAAGGAGGTTCCTTTTTTTCTACTCATAGCTATAAGCCTTTTAGAACCACGGGATATTCCCGTGGTATTCGTAAAACAAAAAAAGAGTTGTTGCTCATCTAGAAATCTAGATTTGCAACAACTCCTTAATCATAATGTATTAATTTTTATAAAATAAAATAGGAATCTCATAAAAATTGAACCTCTCCCCTTTTTATTGAAGCTGCTCTTTCCAGTATGAATAATATTTACCTTTTCTGTCCAGAAGTTCCTGATGAGTGCCCCATTCCACAATACCTCCTCTGTCCATAACATAGATCTTGTCACACTTCATAATGGTACTGAGCCTGTGAGCAATCATAAGGCATGTTATATTATTTGAAAGATTGAAAATTGTATTGTCAATCATCTTTTCAGTGATGCTGTCCAGATTGCTTGTAGCTTCATCCATGATCAATATATCGGGATTTCTCAGCAGAGCCCTGGCTATGGCCAGTCTCTGCTTTTCTCCTCCTGACAAGTTATCTCCGTTCTCTTCAAGCATTGTAGCAATACCCAAAGGCTGTTTTTCAACAATCTTATCTGCCAGGGTTTTCCTGCAGGCCTCAATGATTTCTTCATCGGAAGCATCCTCTTTCCCAATTTTCAGATTGTTCCTGATAGTGTCTGAGAAGAAAAATATATCCTGGGAAATATACGCTATTTTTGAGCGGATTATATCCAGTGAGATATCATGTATATTCACATCATCAATGTAAACCCCTCCCTTTTCCGGAGGGTACAAGCCCATCAGGAGCTTAACCAGAGTTGTTTTTCCTGAGCCGCTTTCACCAACCAGGGCTATACGTTCACCCCTCTTGATTTCAAGGGTTATGTCATTCAGAACCATATTTCTGTTGCCATAACGGAATGAGATATCGTCAAAAAGAATTCTGTTCTTAAAGCTATATGTTTTATCGTTTTTTGATGACATCACTTCCATTTCAGCATCAAGAATGTCTGAAAGCCTGTCCGCTGCAACAACAGCTGTCTGAAGTGTCGGCTGCAATTCTATCATATTTTTCATAGGATCGATAAAATATGCCATCATAGCCTGAAATGTGATCAGTGATCCAAGGGTCATGGTGCCTTTTTGCACAAAAACAATTCCTGTC
>JBEHWK010000215.1:0-4620 GCA_040217795.1 Clostridiaceae bacterium | reverse complement strand
TTAATTCCATTCATGAATTTTGAATATGAAAGTCCATTAACTCTTGTTGCTGCATTTATTCTAGCTATCCAAAGACTTCTGAAGTCTCTCTTCTTAAGTTTTCTTCCTACATATGCATTTCTTAATGCTCTTATTACTGTTTCATTAGCTGTTCTGAATAATCTGCTTTTTCCACCGTAATATCCTTTTGCAAGTTTTAAAACTTTTTTATGATTCTTACGAGCGTTGACAGCCCTTTTAACTCTTGCCATATTTTAAACCTCCTACGATCTATCTTATTATAGATATGGTAATAATTTCTTCATTACTTTTTCTTGTGCTGGTGATACATAAGCTGTAGTTCTAAGATTTCTCTTTCTCTTTGAGCTTTTCTTAGTTAAGATATGGCTTTTGAAGGCCTTTGCTCTCTTTAATTTTCCTGTACCTGTTTTCTTAAATCTTTTTGCTGCACCTCTATGAGTTTTCATTTTTGGCATGATAAAATCCTCCTCTCAGTTACACTTTCTTTGGAGCCAAAATCATTGTCATGTTACGGCCCTCTAACTTAGCTGCCTTTTCTATCACACATATGTCTTCTAACCTTGAAAAGAAGATATCCAAGATTTTTCTTCCTGCATGTGAATATTCAGCTTCTCTTCCTCTAAATCTTACGGTAATTTTTACTTTATCTCCATCATCTAAGAACTTACGAGCATTATTAGCTTTGATATTAATATCATGTTCTTCAATTGTTGGACTCATTCTAACTTCTTTCAAATTAATAACGTTTTGCTTTTTCTTTGCTTCTTTTTCTTTTTTAGACTGCTCATAAATATACTTTCCTAAGTCCATGATCTTACAAACAGGCGGTTTCGCAGTCGGTGAAATCATAACTAAGTCTAAGTCTTTTTCTTCCGCAATCCTCAAAGCTTCTTTAGTAGATATTACTCCCAACTGTTCTCCGTCACTAGCAATAACTCTAATTTCTTTTTCCCTAATTTCTTCATTAACAGCAAAATTTTTATTAATATTGTTCACCTCCGTAAATACACCCGTAAAATAAATTTAAAAAGGACGGCATTAAGCCGTCCTGAATTATCCAAATCTAAATATCTACGGGATAACATAACCTTACTGGCAATGCCGCAAGGTGAGAAACGGCTGTTTCTTCTTTACTCAAGTAATTATATTATCCTATAGAATAATTGTCAACACATTTTTATTTTTTTATTTTTATTTTCTCACAAATGCATAACTTGCACTTTTCGCAGTATCTTATCCTGTCAATAAATACCTTCTCAATAGTTTCAATAAACTCCTTGTTATTGCAGTTCTCTCTTTTGTGAATCACAATAATCTTTGGCGAATTGGTGATCAATCCACTTATGATAATGTCTTCCATGCTGACATTCTCCTCTATTCTGCTCACACCAATTTCTTTTATAAATTCATTATATAAGTTCTCCCCTTTTGAATCTTTTATTTTGTATATTCCATCTCCTTCAATAATTAAGTTTACCTCTTCAATCTTACTCTCCTGAGTGTCTACAAAATACTTAAGAAGTTTTATAAATTCCTTATATTCTTTTTCTATCAGATACTTTTCTACAGTTTTATCTATTATCCTCTCTATGTCGTAAGCCAATTCCTTCATTCTGAATGTCAAAAAACCATTTATATTGATTTCATGGTTTTCCTCCATACATAATCTTATCTTTTCAATAATTTCATTTATTCTATTATAACAGTATATTGAGTTTTCATCCTTTATCATTTCCCTTCCATAAAGGGTTTTCATTATTTTTTCTTCAGTTTCCAATATCTCATCATGTTTCAGGAAAAAAAAGGTATCATTCAGATAATCAAACAAAGCTCCGCTTTTATATGTGTCTACCACCAGTCTGTAAATTATATTGCTTACATAAAGCTGGATCAGATTTATTATCTTGCTATTTTCACCTTCGTCAGAATATATTTTTATGAAATGAGTGTCTCCTTCAAGACTCTCTGAAACACCTATATGGATATTTTTTTCTTTTAAGAGGATCCTGATATCTTCAATATCTTCAATAAAATCCTCATCTCCATCATATGCTAAAGAAAGAACAAGCATTATATCCACTCCCTTCCTACCTATAGTATGTATTAATTTTTATAGCATATACAGAAAAACACCATCAATTATCGACAAAGATATTGATAAAATTCTCTTGTACTATTATTCTAAAGTTAAATGATTTTTTAGGAAGTGATTTAATGAGTACAGCATTTGTGGACTATAGAATTTCTGCTGAAGAATTTGAAAACTTATCTCAATATGTTGATAACATCATAAAGGTTCCCAGATATAAAACCTTATACGCAGCAATTGATGGCCATCCTGACATTCAGCTTACATTAACAGGATGCTGTGATCCACATCTGGTAGTTAACAAGGATATTGACAGCTTATTCCTGGACATACTGCATGAATTGAAAATAAGCTTTATTTTTTCCCAAGGCAGTCTGGGCTCTTCATACCCTGATAATATTTCCTTAAATGCTTTGGTTTTAAAGGATTATCTTATTCACAATCTTAAACATACAGATAATTCCATCCTCGATTTCTGCAGCGGAAAAACTAAAATCAATATACGACAGGGATATTCAAAATGTTCAACTGTCATATTACGAGAAAAAGCTTTAATCACCTCTGATAAAGGTATTTATAAGCGTTTAAAGGACTACGGATTCGATATTCTCCTTCTGAATCCCGGAAATATTCTTCTTCCTGGTCTGGAATACGGTTTTATAGGCGGGGCTTCAGGATTACTTAACCAAAACCAATTGGGGATTTTAGGAGACTTGGTCTTCTATCCACAGGGTGCTGAAGTTTTGAAGTTTTTAAAGAAATACGATCTGGAACCAATTTATTTGAGAAAAGGCCCCTTGATTGACAGGGGTTCAATATTAACTTTGTTCTGACTATTGTATTTTATGTATAAATCTTCATCTTGTTGAATATATATTAAAGTTAAACTAAATAAATATAGTTGACATTTGAAATTAAACTTAATAAAATATATTTATAATTTCTTTGGCGCTATAGCCAAGTGGTAAGGCAGAGGTCTGCAAAACCTTTACCCCCGGTTCAAATCCGGGTGGCGCCTCCAAAATAAAAAATAAGCAGGGTCAGCTGACCCTGCTTATTTTTTTACCTGTTTCAGCAGTTCTCCTATTTCTTCATTGGTAAACTTATATGTGGTATTGCAGAAATGGCATACCAGTTCCTCATCCTTGCCACCCTGGTGCAGTTCACTCAAGTCCTTTTCCCCAATGCTCATAAGGGCTCTTTCCATTCTTTCTCTGGAACAGTTGCATTTATACTCCGGATAAATAGTCTCGTTAATTTTCAGGTCCATTCCTTCAAATATGTAAGCTATTATCTCTTCTATAGTTTTTCCCTCTGCAAGCATTGATGTAATACTAGGAATTTCTTCAAGCCTGTAGGTTATCAAATCCGCAAGCATCTCATCTGCTCCAGGCATCATTTGTATTATAAATCCACCGGCAGCTTTAATTGAATAATCCCTGTCTACCAGCACCCCTAAAGCCACTGCGGATGGAGTCTGCTCAGACACTGTGAAGTAATATGACAAATCCTCGGCAATCTCACCTGTATATATAGGTACTTGTCCAATATAAGGATCCTTAAGTCCAAGATCCTTTATTACTGTAAGCATTCCGTCTTTTCCAATTGCTCCGCCAACATCTAATTTGCCCTTGGCATTGAGTGGAAGGTTCACCAAAGGATTGCCAATAAATCCTTTTACATTACCACTGCTGTAGGAAGTGACAGTTACTCCGCCAGCTTCTCCGCCGCCTTTAATCTGCAAAGTCAGTATTTCCTCTTCAGATTTTAACATGGTTCCCATTAATGAACCTGCAGTCAGCATTCTTCCTAAAGCTGAAGCCGCTGTTGGGGTGCAGTTGTGAATCCTGGCCCCTTCCTGAACCAAATTGGTGGTCTGCCCCGCAATAATTCTTACAAACCCATCCTTTGCAGACGCTTTTATTATTCTATCATCCATATCCTAAACCTCCTATTTTTTTAAAATGTATACAATTCTCTCTGAAGTCGGAATAACCGGATTCTCCGTATAACCATCATATTTACCGATTATTTCAAATCCAACAGACGATACAATCTCCTCAATTTCTTTTTCTTCATAAGCTCTCTCCCTGTGATACTCTTCAAATCTTCTGTAAAGCTCTCCTTCCTTTACAAAAAATGTCAGTTCCATATCAACTATATTATCCTCCAGATAATTTTCCCAGGAATAAAATATATCATCAGTATTATAGTTATAGATATTATTTCCCAATATTTCTTTTATTTTATAGCTGCTGTTAATATCAAATATGAAAATCCCATCATTCTCCAGGTGATCATATACACCCGAAAAATATAGCTTAAGATCTTCCTGACACAAAAGATAATTTGTGGAATCCAGCACACAAGTTATCAGATTAAACTTCCTGTTAAGACTTAAATATCTCATATCCTGAAGTACAATCTTAACATTGCCCCTGTTTTTCCTTACCTTTTCACCAGCTTCAGTGAGCATTTCTTCAGATAAATCCACTAAAAAACTTTCCTTA
>JBEHWK010000214.1:0-4686 GCA_040217795.1 Clostridiaceae bacterium | reverse complement strand
TACTTGCTCCGGTAGCAAGAATTTTTACTACAGCCCGCATTCTCTCACCAAATGGGAAATTATCAGGATTAATAAATAATACTTTTGCCGCTTGAACAATAGAAGCATAAGTCTGCCGAATTATTTTTACAACATTTTTTGACGTTGTGAAGAAAATGTTAGAAAGCGTTGTAGTAAGACTTGAAAGTGCGCCTGCAACTGCACCCTCTTGAAACTTATTGATCAACTCTTTATATTTTTCTTTAGCATTTGCAAAGCCTCGTTTAATGCCTTTACTGATTGCTGCAAGCAACACTCCCAAATCAAAGTGGTCTTTTACATTCATAAACTCATCTTTAACAGCAAACCATACTTCAGTAAATACAAATCCAAGTGCCTGCCGAACACCCATTTGTAAACTGACATTGCTCGCTGCAAATGCGACATCCTTTGCAAACTTTGGACTTGTGTAATATTCTTTTGCTAACTTACGCTCATATGATTCTCTGGCTTTAGCATCTTTTTGAAGCATTTTTGCTTTTTGTTCTTCAGTGTATTCATCTCCATATTTATTCAGAAAATCATCCATAGAATTAGCTTTTTTAGTTCGATTAGTGTGTGGATTCGTAGCCTGCAAGTTCTCATCACTATTTGCAAGATCAGTACCTTTAAGTCCAGTTAGAACACGCCCAGCATCATCATGAATTTCTTTTGCCGAAATAACGTGGTCAAGGTCACTTTTTTCGTTAAAGGCAATTTTTTCACAAGTATATGCGTCTGTTAAAACACCCACATCCTTCTGTTGGCTAATTTCACGATTTTTCTCAATATAGCGTTTATCGCTGTGATAAGCATGAGAGTCATACTCACCTCGATTATTATAATCTGCAAGATTTGCCTTATTTTTATAAGTCATTTGTTCATCTTTGCCAATTTGTCGGACATTGTTTATAGTGTCAACATCTCCTCCATAACGATCTTGAATGAAGAAATCAAGTCCGAAAGAGGTTATTATACTTTCGATAATAACACTTTCATACTGCTTAAAAATACTAGTCATAACATTATCATCAGGTTCTGGAGAAAAATTCCAACCCGTAGCAAAAACGTAACAGTTATTCATTATTAACACTCCTTTTCTTTAAAACTATTTGTTAATATTTCTACTTTGTCTCCTTGGCTTCTGAGCCACATATCAATGCCGTTGCCGTACACCTCGACTCTTATGGTGTATTTCCCATCCCCATCAGATAACACCTCTGCAGTAGGGAGCCTGTCTAATACAGCTTCAATCGAAGGACCGTTGTACTTAAATGTCACTCTCCGTAGCTCCCCCGAATACATAAACTGAACTCTTTTCCTAAATTCACCATCATTAAACTTGTCTTTATATGGGATATTGAAATATTGCTTTGTACCATTTAAATCCGTTATTCTGTCAACTCTAAATACTGTAGGAAAATCCTTATTTCCTTCTGCTATATAAGCTATAAGATAAAAATAATATTCTGAAAACATTATTGCCACTGGTTTAACTAAGCGCTCATTTACAGCACCGTCTTGTCTTGTATATGTGAACTGTGTAAACTCATTATATGTAATAAGTTGCGACAGTTTCCACAATATAGAAAACAAATATTTGCCATGCTGCAACGGCACATAATAATGTTGCTCATTTATTATAATATTTTCGATTTTTTTACGGTCATTAGGCACTACTTGAGTCAATAACTTACTGATAAGATTATTTAGTTCTTCTTTACAAAAAGCACGACTCTCCAAAAGAATCTTACATAATGCTATTACTTCTTCATTAGTCAACCACTCCCGCTCATAGCGAACAAGATAATATCCCTTTTTCACTTTATCATATTTTATTGCAATCTCACTCTCTGTAAAGTGAACCTCAGCAATGTATGCACGTAGATCGTCAATATCTCTTTGAATAGATTTTTGAGTAACTCCAAAATATTCAGCAAGTTGTGCTTTTTCTATTATTTCCCCTTTGTTAAGACGCTCATATATACTCAGCAATCTAAAGCCTTTATTTCCATAATAATCTATACTTAGATTCAATCTGTCACCTCCTCAGCATCTTAATATCATTGTATATATGAAGATGGACATATAATGGGTTTTTGATTAAATATTTATTTTTTTAATTTAAATTCATTATTTAGTTCATCCATATATATCAATTATATCAAAAGTTTGTCGGTTTTAGGACTTTTAACATAAAACAAACAGTAAGCTTAAAAAGTATTCCAAGACAACTTTGCTTTCTTTTCCTCTTGCATAATAGCGTGTTCTAGATAATAAATTAGTACTTGCAATTTTGTTAAACCTAGATTGTTCAAAGCATTGCTAATTATCTACATTTTCATTGTAACATTTCCCTCACTAATGCAACTTCATTGTTATCCCAAGCACACTTACAACAATTATACAACTTATCTTACTAAATTGGAATTTTTATCATTTGTTTTTAAAATAGTAAATAATAATTTTATATCAAAAAAGCACCCACAAAGTGGCATTTTACGCCATAATTGCAGGTGCTTTGTAATTTCTTATAAATTCCACTCTAATTCCATTCCATCCTTAAAAACAAAACTTATCTTTTCTTTAGAATACACTAATACCTTTTCAATTACTGCATTCCAAAGCTCCTCATCAAATTCTGTAACTAGACCTTCTCTTTGTTTTAAATCTTTTTTTATATTTATAAATATATAGGACACACTTGATTTTTGAGTATACCCATACTCATTTACGAGTGTTTTACTTAAGGTATTAAATTCACTTCAGTCTTCAGATAATAACTTCTGTACAACCAGATTTTAGTTTTTTCCGTACAATAAAAAAGAACTACCCAAAGGTAGTTCATTACTTACTGGTAAAAAATCCAAAATACCGTTTTCTCCGATTTTGATACCTATCTACTGATAGGTGGGTGTCCGCAAAGATGTCGCTATTTTCCTACTGCCGTCTAAGGGTCTCATGATAGGCCTAATATAAATCATCAAGTATAAGTCTCCCGAAAATGTAATGTAGATTCAAAATAGGAGTTTTTCAAATATTCCAGAAATTTGGTGCGAAAGACGGGACTTGAACCCGTACGCCCATAAGACACACGCCCCTCAAACGTGCCTGTCTGCCAATTCCAGCACTCTCGCATATCGAATATTTTTTTGTTTTGGCAATTTTGCATTCGTGATTCCCTCAACTCTGACACTGAGGTTACGCCACCACAAACGTGCCTGTCTGCCAATTCCAGCACTCTCGCATATCGAATATTTTTTTGTTTTGGCAATTTTGCATTCGTGATTTCCCCAATTCTGACACTGAGGTTACGCCACCACAAACGTGCCTGTCTGCCAATTCCAGCACTCTCGCATATTCAGCCGGTTAACGCACAGTTTACCAATTGTTTCCTCGTACGTCCTCCCCGATAAATACAATTCTACTACGGTTTTTTTTACTCGTCAATAGGGAAATAATGAAAAATAAGACGAGGAGCTTATTTACCTCGTCTTACTATTTACCATAAACAAGCGATTGCAGATTTATTAACGTACCTACATAACTTACTAATAGATTCCTCACTTATATGTCCTTTGCCCAATAGGCTGGACGAATCAGCATCTTGGGCAGCTTTGTATGGGAATCACCCTTAGCCGTGTTGAGCTGAGCTTGGGTAAGAAAGATGCTGTTTATGAGATTTGCTCCCCTAAGATCAGCATCCCTCAAATCAGCTCCAATAAGATCGGCTCCGCTTAAATCGACTCCTCTTAAGTTTGCTGCAATAAGACAGGCTCCCCTTAGGTCTGCTCCTCTAAGATTTGTTTTTCTCAGGTCTGCTCCAAAATAGTCAGATGGCCCACGACTGGCTTTTCCTTTCCCGGTTCTTCCTCTGCAGGCTTTGGAACGTACCATCTCGCTGGTATTTCTAAGCAGCATATTAACCTTGGTGCGGTGCGCTTCCACATCCAGTGCCAGCAGGGAATTAACATCGAGAAGGGTATGGCCTTCGGTATTGTCCAGCAATAACCTTATCTCTTCCCTTATAACCTGATCCTTTTGAAGAGTATATGCTTCGGAAAGGTACCATAGCATTTCATGAAGCTGTCTCATAATCAGAAACACCTCAAACATCTGACCTGCGGATTCTGGAGTTTGTCTCCAGTCGCGTCCCTCAAAAGTGACCTGCGCTACCTTTTGACCAGAACCAAAGCAATCATATGCAGTGCATCCCTTAAGTCCTTTGCTTCTTAGATTTTTGTGAACAGAACAGGCAAAGTCAGACTGTAAGTTTATGCATGGCTTACCGGCGTCCTTATTCGTTGGAAAACCTTCTGAAGCTGAGAAGTACAATGCTATACAGCACAGACCGAAACATTTTCTGCAGTCAGCCTTCAGTTCTTTATTACGTTTATCCTCATATGTATTTGTCATATTCATTTACCCCATATATTCCTTAACTTGCAAAATATTTTTATTAAATTTCTAAATAAATATCACAGGGGCATCCTACGCTTCCCCTGTGATTTTATGGATTTTAAAAGACTCCCCCGTCACGTTATAAATACACATGAATTACTATCAGTTTATTTTATACAATAGCTTATATATCTCTCTGTTCACCATAACTTTTTTGATGTATTTGTCCGTTTCACCATAGGGGATGTTGTGCAGATTCTGCCCATC
>JBEHWK010000213.1:0-4725 GCA_040217795.1 Clostridiaceae bacterium | reverse complement strand
TAACTGCCTCTTCCATGGTCTTTTTGAACCACTGATCTAAATCCTGCCATGACCCACTCCATGCATGCCCCATAAATCCATAAGCAAATAATATACTTGCACGGTATTGGGCACGTTCTTCAGACTCAACTAACTTAAGTGCCAATTTATTAAATTTATACGAACCTTGCAAGTCCCCCAGTACTGCCAATAGAACTGCGTATCCGGAGTAAATTGAAGCAGCTTCGCGGCTGTTTCCATAACCAAGGGTCAGATTCAAACTCTTTAAGGTCGATAAAAGGAATAAGTTAACATTCCCTGCATTATAAGCGATACTATTTAATTCACCCATAATTCTTGTTATCAACTTTATTTTAACATTTTTCATAGATGGTACATTTAATAGCATTTCTGTACTTTTTCCCCATAATCTCGCTTTAACAATTATCAGTTCTTTAATTACAGAATGCAAACCTGGCTTGGATAGGATACGAATTCCAAGAAGTTGCAAACCAAGAGTCCCGTATTGTATAACCTTATCAAATTGCCCTGAAAATCTATATAATATACTCTGCATCAGCCGTATTTCTGCCTGATCAATTGGAGTTTCAGCATGTTTCATCAAAATCTCTATCTGCTTTTCAGCTAAAGCATATTCATTGTTAAGGTATGCACATTCCGCATAGCTCTTGATAACTTCAAAAGTAAGTACATAATCATGATTCCAGGTATTATCAGGCAACACCCGTACACTATTTGAAATATATTGCAGTGATAATTGAAACGAGGAAGCTGCTTTTGCCTTCTGACAAGCCCAAAGATTCAACCTGGATGTATCCAAGCGTTCCTCTAAGCTCTTAATCTCTTCAAGCCCTTCATTTAAATGACATACTATGATCATAGCCTGATCTTTTAACATGTTTACTTGTATGCTCTGCTTTATGCTCCTGCCTATTTTCAAATGCAGCTGTTTTCTAGCCTCCTCTTGAATTAACGCAGCGCATGCCTGCTGCACACGATCATGTGTAAAACGAAAATCTATACTAGCGTAATTAAACCTAATCGCCGAGATTACATCATAATAATCACTTTCCGGAATGATAATTTCGCTGTCAATTGCTTCCTTAAGCCCATCTGCCACCTCTAATGCATCAGTATTCTCAACAGCAGCTAATATTTCTAAATTAAATGTGGTACCTACTAAAGCGGCCGCTTTAAGGAACCTCTGTGTCTTTAATGGTAGTTTTAAAATTTTATTAACCATAAAATCAACAATATTTTCGCTTATTGGTATGTTTTGTATTTCATTATCATCCCATTCCCACTGATGCGTTTCCTCACTAAATCTAATAAGATGACTATTATATAGATGAAGGAGTATACTCCTTACAAAGAATGGGTTTCCCTGAGTTTTTTTGTAAATTATCTTAGCCAGAGGCTGCGCCTTAACTTCATCGCAATGAACTGTATCCATCAGTATATTAGCCACAGTTTCCTCCTCTAGTTGCTTTACGATAAATGTTGTGGCTATATTCATTTTTCGAAGTTCATCAAATAAATGATACATTGGATGTTCTTCCGTAACTTCATTATCCCTGTAACAGCCAACTACTATAAAGCTCTCCATATCATCAAGAGATAGCAGGTACTTGATCAACTCCAGGGAAGACTGGTCACACCACTGTAAATCATCCAAAAATACCGTTAGTGGATGTTTTTTCCCTGCAAAAACTTTAAAAAAGTTTCCAAAAGTATTTAAGAACCTGTTCCTATTTTCTGCTAGTTCCAGTTCATCTACCTTAGGTTGAGTTCCTATGACAGACTCTAGTTCTGCAACCAAATCAATAATTATCTGTCCATTATTGTTCAGTGCTTTTAACAACCGTCCTTTCCACTGCTCCAACATGAAATCCGGCTCCTGTAAAAGCATTCGAATCAATTCTTTAGCAACCTGAGTAAAAACAAAGTATGGTGTATTTATTTGAAGCTGTTCAGCTTTACCGCTTGCAAAAAAGCCACTTAGTTCGGCAACAGGACGATAAATTTCTTGAATAATGGACGTTTTTCCCACACCTGCATACCCACCTACCAATAACATATGTGAACCACCTTCGGCCACCTGATCATACATCTGCTTAAGCGTCTCCCTTTCTCTATCCCTGCCATAAAGTTTTTGTGGAATTTGAAACTTGCTCGACAAATCATTCATACCAACTTCAAAATCTCCCACAACACCTGATGTACGTAATGACTCCAAGCATTTCCTAAGATCATGTACAATACCTTCAACACTCTGATAGCGCTGCTCTGGTTCTTTTGCCATTAACTTCATTATGATTGCTGAAACTGACTTCGGTATATCTGGATTAACAATATGAGGTGCTCTAGGTGTTTTTGCAATATGACTATGTATCATCTCCAGCATATTATTAGTGGTAAATGGCCTTTTTCCTGTTATTAATTCATACATTGATACACCAAGAGAATAGAAATCCGTGCGGTAATCGATGAATCTGCCCGTTCTTCCTGTCTGTTCAGGAGAAACATATGGCAGCAATACTTCAATCCCCTCAGTATTATGAAATTCTTTTCTGGAATTATTGATTTTTTTTGTCAATCCAAAATCAAGTATGCTTACTTGATTAAAACCTGATTTAATGAAGAATATTCCTGGATTAATTTCTTTATGTATTAAATCCTTGTCATGAAGCTTTGCTATAACCTTTGCCATTTGAATAAATATCTTTAATATTGATATTAACTTGTACGTAGGGATTTGCTTGTCCCCATTTCGTATACCTTCAAATACCGGAGCGTCTAAAAGCGGCATACCTTCAACATTTTCCATAACGATAATATGTCCTTTATAATGTTTAATCAATTCACATACGTGAATGATTCCTTCATCGTCTAACTGATTTAAAATATTGTATTCATATTCCTGTTGTGCCAATTGTTCTACTGATGGATAATTATCTTTTATAGTTTTCAAAATAGAGATTTTACCTTGCTTATTTCGTGCCCGACAAACAATGGTCTCTCGACTTTCATATAATGTTTTTATGTTTTCATAACCATGCATATGGATTGTATCCATGTATATCCTCCGTCAATTACATTAAATTACTTTCTGTCCTCTATACGTTTCTTATATCTTTAAAAAGTTAAATAAATATTTGAGATTAATGCATCTATCTCAATTTCAATAACAACTAAAGACATTATTAGTTAATCTTATAAGAAAATTGTATATTAATTACATTATATAAAAAATTGATTTCTTTGTATATCAATCTACCTCTCCTTTTTTTGCAAGCAAAAAAAGCACTGCAAACATGATTCTGGCTTTTTTCAAGTATCTATAGATATTTCTCTCACTTATATGAGTATGAAATTCCGCTTTATGAATCCTGTAACTTATATCCCCTTTATGAAGATTCAAGTGAGCATCAGTGAAATATACAATTTCAATCACTCTTAACATGCCATAATATTTCTTAGGATTTGATCTTATTTCAGCCACGGTTATCTCCACAACCTCCATGTCCTTGATTGCTGATTTTACCATTACTCTTATCCCTATATAAGCCATATAAATATTCAGTACCGGAATAAAGCATGCCATGGCACAATCTATAATGTGGTCTCTATCTTCGAATGCAGTTTTCTTACCCATTTTTACTCTTTTGATATCACTTAATACCTGCAGCAGCAAGTAAAACAGTGATATTGTTACAGGCAGTAGATATACCATTTTGAAATACCCTGTGAAATTCTCCATTTTAATCTTTCCCCTTCTTTATATAAGGTAAACGGCGGACCATACGTACTTAAATTAATATAGCCGCCATTTCTGGCGGCAGAGAAAACTATTGATTTTGTTTTTTGCATTCAGTTTGGAAGTTTTCGAGTTATTTTGCTCCACCCGCCCGGCTACTACAAAATAACACGAAAAAATAACCATCCACATCCCTTGTTGATAAACTGTTAGTAAATTGTTGATAACTGTTTGTAGAAGTTGAAACCAGACTTTATAAAACAGTATTGTTGATTCCGAAAGATTTTTTAATACATATCTTATATTTAATCTGAATATACATTAAAAATAACTTCTATTCTATTTTATAATATAAAACTTAAAATAATATCTATGGAAGGAGTAAATGTATGTCAAAGATTCTTGTTTTCCACTTTACTGAGAATGGAAAACTACCAACACTTACAAAAGAGCAGTTTATTGATGCAAGAAATAAATTTCTAGATGTACTGAAAGAATATCCTGATGTTCATTTTAATGGCACTTATGTAGATAAAAATGGTATGGGCGTATGTATTTGGGAAGCTCCAACTACAGATGTTGTAAAAGAAGTTGTTCAAAAAGCGCTGGGTGAACCACCAAGCGACCCAGTTATTATGGTAAATCAAGTATTTCTTTAACTTAATCGATCTTAATTCCTTAAAAAGACTTTGATACTTATGTCGAGGTCTTTTAATCGTATCTGCTAATTACCTTAAAAATACTTCTCACAAAAACTGTTTTTATAGTATTTTTATTTCAACATTATTTTTAAATAGAACGTAATTTTAAAATCATAGACAAAATATTGTAAGCGATGGAACGGTTCTTTCCAAAGTTAATTGAATTTATAGTAAAGAAGTCTTATTATAAAATTAAGAATGATAATAAACTCTTATGATTAAGGATGTGCTTATTCATGGATGAATTTATCAAAATGTTAAATGAAG
>JBEHWK010000212.1:0-4775 GCA_040217795.1 Clostridiaceae bacterium | reverse complement strand
GGATGAGTTGCCAGAAGTGGCAATAAATCAAATTAGAGAAAAAGAATATGTAGAGAAGTTCAGAAGAGAAGATGAGGGGAAAAAGGTACTAGCAGTTGCAATATGTTATGATTCAAAGAGTAAAGAACATAGATGTAAAATTGAAGAAATTTAGGATTATATATAGGCTTTAAAAGTTTAGGGACTGTATCAGGATTTCGTGTAAATATAAATCCTGGTATAGTTCTTTCTGTATATTGGGATTACAGATACAGAGGGTACTGGTATGATAATGAGACTGGATTGTACTATCTGCACTCAAGGCACTATAACCCTGAGACTTGTCGCATATTAAATGCAGATGCAGCTGTAGGTCAAGTTGGAAATATTGAAGGACATAATATGTTCCAGTATTGTTTTAATAATCGTGTGCCTAGAATAAAGCACTCGTAGCTAGCTGGGGAAGGACCAGCAGTAATAGAAGGTAGAAGTTACGTAGCTAGGATGGAGGTATGGATGGTAACTGAAATGCCTGAGCCCATCGACGAAAATCTGGGTAAGCCAGGTGAGCAACTTAGCAGGCTGTAATGAAAATGAACATATATGTAGCCTCGTAAAGCAGAAAATCTGAAGGTCGAGCCTCTGGTTGTTGGGTGAAGACAGAATTTGTATGCTCTCTGCCAATAGCATACAAACTTCAGCGGGGTAGCAGTGGCGGCATGTTAAGAAAGTTACGAGAAGCAACTAGGGAAGTCCTACTCGTCCCGAAGGAGAAATCGTCGGAAGCAAGGTAATCCATATAACCGAGAGCGGGAAGTTGGATGAAAGGTGAGAGGATGGCGGAATGGCTTGTAGTACCGAAGATTTCAGAAGAACAAAAATCTGAAGGAGGAAAGGAGCCAAATTGACTGATACTCTTTCAACAAGACAGGAGGCAGGATAGTGAGGACAGGAGCTATCAATGAACTGCAGGAATTGAGAAGAAAGATATATCTAACAGCGAAATCCGAGAAGCAGAAACGCTTTTGGGGTCTTTTTTGTCATGTAACAAAAATGGAGACGCTCGAAAAATCCTATAAACTAGTAAAGGAAAACAAAGGTTCGCCAGGAATAGATGGAGTAACATTTGAAGAAATAGAGGTAAAGGGAGTAATACCATTTTTGGAGGAGATACATGAAGAATTAGTTAACGGCACATACTGGCCACAGAGAAACAGAAAAGCAGATATACCTAAAGGGAATGGTAAAACCAGAACTTTAGGCATACCTACAATAAGAGACAGGGTGGTGCAAGGAGCCGTAAAGCTAATACTTGAACCCATATTTGAAGCTGACTTTTCCGAAGGAAGCTACGGATACAGGCCAGGTAGAAATCAACACCAGGCTGTAGTAAAAGTAGGAAAAGGAATTGTAAGAAGATTTACAAAGGTCATTGATGTAGACCTTACAGCCTATTTTGATAACGTAAATCATGAAATACTAATGAACAAAATATCCCGAAGAGTAAATGACCCAAAGATAATGAGGCTCATAAAGCTGATACTTAAAGCAGGAGGTAAAACAGGAGTTCCTCAAGGTGGTATAATCTCACCATTGCTCAGTAATATCTATCTTAATGACATAGATAAAATGTTCGAAAGGGCCAAGAGGGAAACCGCCAGAAATGGATATGAAAACATGGAATATTGCAGATTTGCAGATGATATAGTGATATTGATAAACGGCCATGAAGTGATAAAATGGCTCGTAGACAAGGCATACAGAAGATTGAAAGAAGAACTGGCAAAACTGAAAGTGAAATTGAATCCGGAAAAGACTAAAATTGTTGATATGAACAAGGGCGAAACCTTCGGATTTCTTGGATTTGACTATAGACTTGTGAAGAACAAAAACAGGAAAATGGTACTGTTAAAACCAAAGAAAAAGAAAGTTAGCGAACTGATAGTAAAAGTAAAAACACTTCTGGAAAAGAGCAGGGATAAGAAAGTAACTGATGTAATAAAAGAACTAAATCCAATACTTCAAGGCTGGGTAAATTATTACAGGATAGGACATTGCTCCAGAAAGCTTACATATATCAAAAATTGGGTTGAGAGTAAAGTAAGAAGATTTGCAAGAAAGGCACAAAAGAAGTTCGGTTTTGGGTGGAAGGAATGGAGTAGCGATATAATATATGGAAAATGGGGTCTTTATAATGATTACCAAGTCAGATATTATAATAAGTGAAAGTGAAACCAACCAATAGGAATATAAACTGATAGAAGAAATCAGCAATTGAGCCGTATGAGGGAAAACTTCACGTACGGTTCTTAGTGGAGGCTGATGGAAACGGGATACAGGTTATCACCGCGCCATTAGTCTACCCGACCGGTAAATATGAGTGATCCAAGTGGGCAATGGTCATTAAGTTCAATACTAACTGGGGTAGCTATTGTTGCAACAGTTGTTGCAGTAGCAGCAGTTGTGGTGGCAACGGCTGGAGCGGCAGCACCAGCATTTGCATTAACGGGAGGAGCAATTCTTGGGGGTGCAGGAGGTGTAGCAGCAGGAGTAGCTACGACAGCAGCATTTATAGCCATTGGTACGGGAGCTGCTGCTGCCACAGCCAAGGCTGCCGAAAAAGTATCGGATAAATTATCACGTCGAGAACATACTGTTTATAAGTTGGTTGATCAAAGTACTGGCCAAACAAAGTATGTAGGTAGAACAAAAAATCCAACTGCACGAGAAAAAGCTCACAATTCAGAAGGAAGTAAAACATCAGGGTTAAAATTTACACCAATAGCATCGAATTTAACCTATTTTGAGGCGAGGGGATTGGAACAATTAGCTATGTTGCAGTGTCATACCCACGTGAGTGAAGGGGGATTAAATTCAATTTGGGGAATAAGTTCAAAGAATCCAAGAGGTGTTAAGTATTCTTTAGCTGGTCTTGATTATTTAAATAATCAAGTCTCAAATGAAGTATTGTGTTGGACAGAGCAATAAAAGGAGGAATAGATATGGGTTCATGGGGACCAAAATTATATCAAGATGATGTAGCCGAAGACGTAAGAGATTATTATAAAGATCAATTAAAGCGTGGAAAAACAAATGAGGAAGTAACTAAAGAATTAATAGAAGATAATGAAGATATTATTTCAGATGAGGATGAAGCACCAGTATTCTGGTTTGCCTTAGCTGATACTCAATGGAATTTAGGAAGGCTTTTACCATTTGTGAAAGAAAAAGCACTTGAATATTTGAAGAATGGTATAAATTTAGCAAGATGGGAAGAAGAAGCCATTAATCAAAGGGAATATAAAGTTAGAGAAAAAGTATTACAAGAATTAGAACAGAAATTAAATTCGCCAATGCCGCCTGAAAAAAAGATTTCGCAACATAAAATTTATAAATGTGAATGGAATATAGGTGATATTTTTGCATATAAGCTTGAAAGTGATTATGCAAAAGAAAAAGGGTTGGGTAATAGGTATTTACTTATTAGGAAAGGTGATGAGTATGTTTGGTGGCCAGGACATATAATACCAATTATATATGTTCAAATAACTAAAGATGAAAAAATACCAAATTCGAAGGAGGAAATTTCAAATTTAGAATATATTCAAATCTCTAGAGCAAAAGGAATGCCAGAATATTTAATAAAGATTATATCAACTTCCAAAAGGATAATACCAACTAAACAATTGACATTTATAGGGAACTATATTGATATTCCTACGCCAAAGGATGAATATATTCCAGAGGATAAAATAAGTATTATAGCTTGTCAATGGTCAGCTTTTGAAAAAACATTAATTGATGATTATCTGATGTTTAATAAAAACAAGTAGAATAAATAGTTCGTTAACAGTCAATCAACCTATAACCGCCTTTGCAGAAGCAAGGGCGGTTTTCAAGTTGCTAAGATTCTCATAAACGTGAAGCCTCAGTATATTTTAAGTGATTTAATATAAAAAATTATACTATATAGAAAAATTCTTTTATTTGTCCACGTTTCTTATTTCCTGACCATAGTATAGAGGAGGTTTTAACAATATATGGGAGGAGAGGTGTTATGGATAAGAAAGATTTTAAAAACATAAATCCATTTGAGCATGAAACAATTGTTGATGATGGCAGGGAAGTTTTTATTATAACTCGTTATTTTATTGGTAGTAAAAATTTAGATAAAGTATTTCAGGAAATACTGCTTAAACATGATGAATTAAAGGACAAGGTTAGCTGATCATATTTAAATTTGGGAAAATATTGAATTGATAAAACAATAGTAATATAATTGCCTTAATAGGTTGTTGACTGTTGTTTCATAAGAAGGAGGATTATCCATTGGAACAACAAATTTATTATGATGCAGCTATTTATTGCAGATTATCCAGAGATGATGATATTCATGGTGAAAGTTCAAGTATACTGACTCAAAAAGCCATGCTGTCAAAGTATGTGCAGGAGCAAAACTGGCGCATTATTGACTATTATGTTGATGACGGAATATCAGGTACCACATATGACCGACCTGACTTTAAGAGAATGATACGCGATATTGAAGAAGGAAAGATAAATCTTGTAATAACCAAGGATTTATCAAGACTTGGGAGAGATTATATACAAACAGGGTATTATACAGAGATATATTTTACTGAAAAGAATGTTAGGTACATTGCACTAAATGATGGTATTGATACTATCAATAGTGATAATGATATAGCTCCTTTTAAGAATATCCTAAATGAATTGTACGCTAAGGAAATCAGCAGAAAAGTAAAGTCAGCTTATAATATAAAAGCGGCCAGAGG
>JBEHWK010000211.1:0-4801 GCA_040217795.1 Clostridiaceae bacterium | reverse complement strand
ACTGTGCTTCAGCTGGTACTTTTACCAATAATTATGGTTGGCCAGAATGTTATCCAATCTCAAAATGAGGCTAAAGCCGATGCAGACCATAAAACATTAACGTATCTTGCAACATTACAGGATGAGCAGATGAAGGAACTGAAAGATCAGACTGAAATTCTAGTCAGACTCGAAGAACTTTTAAGAAGGAAATAACCATATAAAATCGGAAGATAAGTGTATGAAAAAGATCTTATTAGAAAACTAAGAGATCTTTTTTTGTGGCCTTATTTATAGTTTGTTCCACGAATATGGCTTCTCCGGAAAACTTTGCATTATCATTTATCAATCATATTTATAGTGGAAAGGCTGTATGGGGTGTATTCTGGTTCATTCCGGTACTATTGATAAGTAAATTTTTATTTAGCGAATTAAGGAGTAACTTTGCGGAATTTGTTGCCTGTTCCTGACTTATATAAATTTTTCTGGCGGAATATATTTTTATATGAATATTAAGGATTCTTATTACAAGGCAATAGGCTGGGATTTAGTTTACCCCCTATGTTTCACTATATTTATAATTTCTTTAAGCAATAATTTAGTTCAAGGCTCACTTAGAAGTTTTTTAAATTACTGCGGTACAAACTCATTAATTATTATGTATCTCCATAGACCAATAGGTAATTTATTGCTGCACAAAATTCCTTCAGCGGGGTGGATAGGTTATACTATAAGCGGACTGTCAGTATCCCTAGCATTCAATTTTGTAATAAATAAATCATTCTTAACTATAGTTTTATTTAAGGGAATAATATCAGAACATAGGGTACAGTTAACAAAGAGCAAATATTCATGAACTTAATTACAAATATTTATGCCTTAAAGTTTCATAAATAAATTCACTTTTTTCAACTTATTCATATAATGGTAATGTAGTAAATTATATGGAGGTAACAACAGATGCACTGAGTAGTAACATTAAAGAACATAAAGTATAACAAAGTGATAATAAGCTTTGGATATTGGGCTATACTAATTTTCAGGGGATAAATTAATTAGTTTAGCACAAAAGCGTTGTTATTTGTTTTCAGAACGTTTATGTGTGAAATAGCAGGTTAATTTTAAAAAGTTATTCCTTAACCTGAAACAGAACGAGGTGAAAACAGTGAAAATAACAATAAAAGCAATATTGATTAATGTTCCAGAAGAAAAAATAAAAATCATAGATAATCTGATGACTGTATTTTGCAGTGCTGTAAGGTATTCCTTCAAAAGAATACTTGATAATATGAGAATAGGAGATATTGAAAAAGACATAGCTCATAAATATGGATTAAACATAAGACAAAGTAAAGACGCGGCAGAAAATGCACGGCAGACAATAGCAAGCCAAAAGGAACTCATTAAAATGAATTATGGGAATTACCTTAAAAAAGCTGCTGCAATTGAGAATATTTTAAATAATACCAATAAGAAATTATCAGATAAAAAGAGAAATGCATTAATTAAGAAGCTGGAAAAAAGACAAAGAAAGTTAAATTATTATAAAAGCTTTATTGACTCAAATACTATCCCGCCTGTAACCTTTGGCACCAAGGAAATGTTTATAAAAAGGTGCAAAGGTCTTATATCAAGAGAACAGTGGCGTGAATGCCGCTCCAACAGGTTATGCTCAAGAGGGGACAAAACAAAGAAGGGCAACCCCAACTTAAGAATTATAAGTAATGACAGTAGAACCTTTCTTGAAATAAGCACATTGGATAAAACTGAAACAAACCGGGCAGTGAAAATGCAGATTGAAATCTATTTGCCACAAAAGTTATCTAGAACTACCGGAAAGGTTAACGGGAGAAACTACAGACAGATGTTCCTTGATTATCTTAAGACAGGTGAAGCTTATCAGGTTGAGCTCATAAGAAGAAAGGACAGGTATTACTGTCATATAACCTTCGAAGAAGATACGGTAACCCAATGCCATATTATTAATATAGGGCATAATGGGGTAATGGGAATTGATACAAACCCTGATAGCTTAGCTCTTACAATGATAGATAATAAAGGGAACTATAAGTGGCATACCTATATAAGGAATGGAGAACTGACCTATGCACGGAGCAACAGGCGACAAAACTTATGTGGAGAAATTATAAAGAAAGTTATACAAACAGCTGAAACCTATGGAGCAGGTATTGCCGTTGAGGATTTAAAATTTCTGAATGATAAAGACGTAAACAATAAGTTTGCAAGAATAAAACATCAATTTATATACAGACAATTATTAAGCATGCTTGAATGTGCCTGCAGACGCAATGGTATTGAAATATCAAAAGTGAAGCCTCAGTTTACCAGCAAAATAGGCCTGTATAAATATTGTCATCAGTATGGAATGGCAGTCCATAATGGAGCTGCTATGGTTATAGCAAGAAGAAGTTATAAATTTAAAGAAAAAGTGTCAAAAGATTTAAGAGAAAAATTAATAACTGACCCATACAGCTTTAATAATAAAAGTGAATGGGCTAAATGGAATGAAATTCATAAAAATATAAAAAGAAAGGCAGGTGAAAAACCTGCACTGTGGTTAATTAACAGGAAAAAAATACTTGGATTAGTGTAGCTTTATAGCTTTGAGTATGCAACTGTCAAAGTACACGCAGTGAAAGGCTTTGGTGGAAAAGATATTTAAGGAGTGACTAACAGTCACAATCTTGCAGAACTTTGTTATCATAAGGTAACAAAGGCTTGTCTTAAGTGGCATGCGAGATTTATAGGTGAAAATCTATATCCTATATAGAAAGCATTAATGTTCTTACATTGTGCGGAGCGGCTCTTGGAAAATAGAGCCGAGAGCCGCGACAGCAGAATGTAAAAGAACTTTTGCTTTCTATAACAGTAGTAAAATCCTGTGATACTACCATTCTATTTAACGGATAGAGTGCTAAAATCGTTTTGTTACGATTTTGGGGAGCAGGTACATACATGTACTATAGTTATCCTGATATAAATGACATTAGTCTAAACTGTAATGATATTTACTCATTTATGCCATTTTATCAAATGATGCCCTGTTATCAAATAATTGAAGATGAGATAATGGGTTATGTGATTACTTACCCATACCCACAGCCACAGATGATGATGCAGCCGCACCCGCAGCCACAGCCCAAGATGCAGCCACAACCGCAGCGACAGATGCAACCTCAAATGCACCCACAGACACAGATGAAGCCATACCCACAAACACATCCGTTTCCACCTCCGCATCCGTACCCACAGCCGCACCCACAGCCGCACCCGCAGCCACACCCGCAGCCACACCCACAGCCGCCTTATGGCCATTATTGTGGGTATTATGGGTATTGGGTACCTGGACATTGGCGAGGCGGACATTGGATACCCGGGCATTGTGAATATAAGCATAAAAGATAATTATTAAAAAGAACACCTGAAAAAGGTGTTCTTGCAGCAGTGACAATATTTATAGGATTAAGTCAGGAATCACGCAGAAAGGAAAAAGTATCTATTGACTATGCGGGAGTTGTGACTCTTGTAGTTTCAGTAGTATCTCTTTTGCTTGGGTTAAGTTTAGGGGGAAAGGATTATCCATGGAACTCATGGCAAATAATAGGGTTGTTTATTATTCCTGCCTTTATTTATGCAGGGAGTTCTCGGAGTAAGCGCTACTCAATCAGGAAATACAATGATACCAATGATGGTTGCTTCCCTGTGGTTGAAAAAATTCCATCATTTAAAACAGGAGCATTAGGTTCGATGATGGAAAAATCTAATACTGACCCACAAGGTTTGCTTAATGCGTTATTACGTCCTGAGACATTAAAAATGCTTCCTCCCCAATTACAGCAGATTATTGTTTCATCGCTTAAAATAGCTTTGGCAGATTCTTTACATTTAGTATTACTGGTAAGAATGGAACTGTTAGCAGAAGGGGTTAATGGTGAAATTACAGTACCTGCTGAAGTTGAACCTGATATCATAGAAGATACTGATAAATAGTTTGATTTAAGAACACTTGAAAAGTGTTCTTTTTTTTGTCCACAATAACAAGACGCATCTATTTTTTTCTTCCATAAACCTGTTCTTTCGTATAGAGTCCGCTTTCTATAATAATACTATCTATGTTATTCTTATCTATCAGTACTGGTTGAAAAAGGAGTGTTGGTACATCCATTTTACCATTATTTTTTTTACCGGTTGTATTTACTTGTTTTCCCTCAACAAAGTTTATTGCTGCATCTACAGCCCGCTTTCCTAACTGTCTGGTATCCTTTAATACTGTCATTGACTGGGTTCCATGAATAATTCTTCTGATAGCCGCCAGATCTGCATCCTGTCCTGTTACTACCACCTAGTATGTCACTGCGCTGATAATCTGGTATGCTATGGAGTGTTTATAATTTTGGAATGCGAGGAAATTAGCAATGATAATCAGTTCAACAACGAGTATATATTTTTCACCAACAGGAACAACTGATATGATATACTAAAAGATGGAATTAAATGTTGAAAAGGTACTGTATGGGAGAAAAATATGTATAGAATTTTAATTGTTGAAGATGATATGGTAATTGCAAAATCAATGAAAAATTGTCTGTGTCAGTGGAATTATGAAACTGAATATATTGTTGATTTCAAAGATGTTATTGCACAAGTTGTTCAATTCAACCCACAACTTGTGCTTCTGGATATATCTTTACCATTTTTCAATGGTTATCATTGGTGCAGCGAAATTCGTAAAATATCAAAGGTTCCTATTATTTTTATTTCTTCCATGTCTGATAATATGAATATTATTATGGCTGTAAAT
>JBEHWK010000210.1:0-4863 GCA_040217795.1 Clostridiaceae bacterium | reverse complement strand
ACTTTTGTGAGCTCATAACTTACCTCAATCATTCTTTTAATATCTGTCTCCTGTACAGACCCATCCAATATAATAGAGTTCCAATGTTCCTTATTCATGTGATAACCAGGCACTACTGATTTGTAGATGTCTCTCCAGAAGCATCTCAACTCTGGATCACATTTTACATTTATCCATATGTGACCTTCCCTTTCATATATCCATGCAAATACTTTTTTGTTCTCAGTATGCCTCATTACTGTCCAATTAGTATCACGAAAAGGATAATCCTCGTATACATTCTGTAAACTGCTGCAGAATGCTATAACCTCAGACCGTTCTATCATTTATCACACCTATCTTCTTTCCATTGCATCAGATATTCTTTTTACAACTTCTAATTCATTACTAATTATTTTCAGAATAAAATTTTAATGCTTCTCCGATAAATTTAGATGCACCACTGCCGTATTGCTTATCGATTGCTTTCATAAACTCAGGATTTGATAAATAAAGATCAGCCGTAAACCCAAAATAGTTATCTCCCATATCCAGCTTTAAAGATTCCTGTTGTTTTTTAGTTATCTCTGCAATTTCCTTAATAATTTGTTGAATCTCATTTGAAGAGGGATCTTTACTTAAGTCAGATGTAAGATTTTTATATAGTATATTTATTTTAGGCTGCTTATCTCCCAAGTAAATTTTTAAAACTTCTCCAATAAATTTACACGCACCATTCCCATATTTTTTATCAACTTCTTTTATCCACCCAGGGTTTAACAAATAATTTTGCACCATATAATACCAATGATCGTCTCCCTTATCCATCTTAAAAATTTCATAATCCCTTCTCGCTGTGTGTGATATTTCTTCAGCAATTTTTTGAATCTCCTTTGAAGAGGGATCCTTAGTCAAATCAGAGACAAGCTTTTTATATAGTTCTTTTAATTCAGGATGCTTATCCTCCAGGCAATCTTTTTTAAACCCATCATATTGTTCTGCTAAAGATATCATATCACTGCTAAAATTCTTCTTTATAGCTTTAGCATATTTTTCAATACTTCCATATTGCTTTATAGCAACTTCTGCAATTTCAGCTTCTTTAAGTCTACATTTTTCAATAAATTCATTGTATTTATCTACACTGCCCCAGCTTTTGATTATCATATCCTCATGTTCTTTTTTCAGCTCTTCCAATACATTGAAATATTCGCTCATATCAAATTCTTTAAAACTCATTGCATTTTCTCCTTTTAAAGTTTTATTTACAAGCTCTATTAAATCATTCAATCTATTACGCTTTAAAATAAGCAGCTTTTTTTGATTTTCCAGTGCTTGCCTTTTATCAAAGCTAGGGTTGTCCATGATTTCTTTGATCTCTTTCAAAGGTAAATCAAGTTCCTTAAAAAATAAAATCTGCTGCAAGGTTTCAAGAGCCTTATCATCATAAAGTCTGTAACCTGCTTCTGTGAATTTGCTTGGTTTAAACAATCCAATCTTATGGTAGTGATGCAGCATGCGTACACTTACTCCTGTCAAATCTGAAACTTGTTTTACTGTTCTCATCAATATACCTCCAAGTTTGATTTCAGAGCTGTCAATACTGCCTGATACTCCGCCGGCTATGAGTTTTTGACAATATGTTGAAACTCTATTTTTATATTACACTATGACACAATGTCAGGGTCAACGCTTTTTAAAAAAATAATTATTCCAATAATCAAAGAAAGCTCATTATAAAAAGCCCCAAAGCATTGTAGCCTCGGAGCCTTCGTTGTTTTACAATTCTGTATTATATTATTGCATGACCTTAAAATCAAATTTCAAGTCATGGTTTTCTCATCTGATATTTTGAAATAGACCAACGATTAACAGCATCAGGCCAGCTATAGAAAAATAACCGCCAAATAAAACAGTTATATACACAAATATGGAACGCTCCCTACTTTTAAAAACAGCTGCCAGGCCTGTAACAAAAGCAATTATTGCTGCTGTAAAGGCTAGATAAATTACTGTGCCCAGCAACGGGCTATTGAACGGATTAGGGTATTCAAGAGTATTTCCGTGAACTAGGGAAATCACTCTTCCTGCCATGACTAATGCAATAAATAACATGAATAGACAAGAGGACCATTTGCCTGCAGGTGTTTTAGGCAGAATAGTGGTTTTCATAAAGTTTGCCTCCTCTCATTTTTAAGGATTCCCTCACAAATTATCTTTCTATGATTATAGTATATAACTCCAAGTAACCTTTCAATCGCTCTCATGCCAGGTAATGAAAGATACATTAATACTTTTTTTATTCATTCAATCCAATCCTTTCAAACCCAATCATTTAATTTCATTTTTATAATATTCCATTACCTCTCTTGCCCTGTTTGTTATTAACTCATTTCCATAATTCTTTTTTCCTATAGGTATTATTAAATCCTTTATTTGTCGTTCCATTTTCCAGGTTGAGTCCGAACCCATTTTATTCTTAAGCAAATTCAGAGCCCTTTGAATATGTGAAGATTTTACCTGTTCTCTTTTTAGAAGCCACAGTATTTCAAGGTAATCACCCTGATACATATTGGGAAAAGTCAAGTGCTTAATATTTGTGTGAATAAATTCTGACTTGTTATGTGAACTGAAACATACTTCGTGAAGCAGGATAAAATCAATACATTTATTTATTAAATTTTGTGCCTTCACTGAACGTTTATCTGCCGGTATGAAGGATAATCCTTTGAGAAGTTTAATGACTCCCCAATAACATGTATGTTTCCCATAGCAGCTTCGGTTGGAACAATAAGGGAATGATGAGGGTGTCACAAAATCGCCATCGTCAAACCTTTGGTACCGTGTAAAAAAATCAACAACTTTGTCAATAATTTCCTCTCCTCCAGATTGAAAATATGAATGTAAATAGATCATGTTCCCATTCAGGCACGGAATTGGAAAGTGACTTTTTCCTAATGAAAAAATTCCTGTCTGTTTATCAAAAAAATACTCAGTAATTATTTCCAGAGGCTTCAGAAACCTGTCATTCTTAGTACGGACTTCAATGTCGGCTAAAAGAATAAGAGTCCACAAAGTTGACTTATATTTTGGTACATAATAATTTAATTCAGGAAAATACCTGTCACCTTCCGCAAGAACATTCCAACAGCCCCTTTCATCTTGCAAATCCAATATTTTTGATGTAATCTTTTTTTCTATTTCCTCATGCATAATATCTTGCTCCCCTTGTAATGCTCCTTTATTTAAGGATTTATCATTGAACCTCAGCAATAATTACAACATAGTTTTTACCATATTTTTTAGCACATTTAGGACATGTTGTATACCACATATACATTTTCCTAATGCTTGAACCGTTTCTTTTTACGTAAGATTCAAAATCTTTACACCATATACCAGTTTCTTTAAAATCGCCTTCATACACTTTGCTCATGAATTGACCGGACAGATTTACGTTTTCAGCTTCTGGAATGTTCTTATCAACTGCTAGCAATATTTCCATTTTCCACTTTGAAGTATGATCTGAAAGACATAGCCAGTCCGGCACACCAGCTCCAGCTTTTTCAACTTTATATATTAACGTGGTTATAACAGCTCCAAAATTGACTGGCATGTAAAAAAACGTAAACACCTTGTCCTTTATAAACTTTTTATTCTCCCATTTGAAGGGCTTCTCATCCCATAAAGAAGGATCAAATTAAGGACAACATTCTGAATCAACATTTGATTAAGTCAACATATTTCCTCATCATCTCTTTTTTAAAATTATTCTGACAGTCTTTTTACTAAATAATATGTAAACCACTTCACACGGACGGTTAATTTGCATATTTCATCATCTAAGTATTATTATAACATGAATATATGACGCAATTATGCCATATTATCAATTCAATTCAGCAGAGAAGCAGAAAGAACCTGAAGCTTCCTCCAGGTTCTTTCTGCCTAATCTTCCATAAGTAACTTATTGTAAAGCTCCATTATCTCTTTAGCTTCACCATCAGGATCTTCATACAGTTCCTTATTGCTTTTGTCAAACAAATCTTATTTCTTTTCATTCAGAAGATTACACATTTTCTTCGTTAAACATTTCCGTCCTTAGTGAACTGGCCCACATATTATTAGGTCATTTTTAAATACCTGACAATTTTAAAACTGAAAGAGATTTAATTTCAGAATGGGCTGAAGCTGAAGAGTTTGTTACACAAGTAATTACTATTGAAGATTCCATAAAATCTTTATTGTCTCCTTAAGAGGGACACTGGGTTTCATAAACGATCAAACTCCATTCATATTTAAATAAAAATTCCCTGGAATCACTGTTTCTATTTGCCCGTGATAGAAATGGGGGATTCCGGGGAATATTTTTTAACAAATTCTATTAGTTTTTGAAATACTCTTAAAAATAAGTTGAAAGCAGGATACATCCGAAGATGCTGATAATTCATAGGGAATACTAATATTCTTAATCTTCCCTTTGCATTTCTGCTGCAAATTCCAGGCCAAGTTGAATAGCCTTTGCCAATAACTTTTTACTACTATCAGATAAAAGTTCTCCATTTAAAGCCAGACCTGGTTTAGACAATAGTAAATCTAGAGCTGACTTAATATCTACTATTCCAGATAGATAAGCAGCTGATTTTTCAGGAGCCGAATTTGTTTTAATATTCTCAAAGAAACCTAGAGACACCCCGCATGCTGCTGAAATTTCGTTGAGAACCTTGAAAGCTGGATAAGTTCTTCCTGATTCAATGTCTCCAATATAACTTTGGGATCGGTTTATGTCACTTGCCAACATAGTTTGAGTATACTTTCGGCCAATATATTCTGATTTTATTTTACGGGCTTCTTTTACTAATTTTCCAAGTTCTTTTTTAGAAA
>JBEHWK010000209.1:0-4917 GCA_040217795.1 Clostridiaceae bacterium | reverse complement strand
ATTTCTTGTAAAAGATTTGTCTATCTGTCTAAATCTATCAAATATTATATTTAACTTGTCCTCATTTATTCCTATACCAGTATCTTCAATGGTAATAGTAATAAATTCTTTTCCATCATATATATTTACAAATATATTTCCACCTAAATCTGTAAATTTTATAGCATTGGACAAAATATTAAGCATTATCCTTTCTACTTTATCTAAATCGCATGCTACTATCTTTTCTTCTATATCAGTGTCAAATATAAGATTTAAATGATTACTCTTTATGTATTCAGCCACAGATAAGGTGATTTCTTCCACTATATTAACTATATTACAATTCACCATATTAAGCTCAAAATATCCTGCTTCTATTTTAGTTGAATCAATAAGATTATTAATTAACTTTAGCAATCTGAAGCAATTCTGTTTCTCAGTGTTAATGATATTAAAGATCTTTTCTTTATCTATACTTTCTTTTTCAAGATTCATAGAAATAACTTTTATTGAGCCTAATATTATATTTAAAGGAGTTCTTAATTCATGAGAAATGTTAGCAAAAAACTCTGTCCTTAATTTTTCTAATTCTAAAGCTTCATTCTTTGATGCTAATTCAACTTGTTTTCTTTCTGTAATATCCCTAATGGTTACTAAAACAGCTGTATTTTCACTAATCTTTACAATATGGCTATTTCCCTCGACCCAAAATTCAATATTATTTTTATCTCTTGCAATACATTCTATTGTAAATGGCTCATTAATTTCTTTTTGTTTATTTGCAACTGTTAATATTTTTTTGGCATTATTATGCAAGTCTTCTGAGATAATATCTTTTATATTCATATTTATAAATTCTTCAAAAGAATAACCATACATTCGAGTAGCAGTGCTATTTATATCAATTATATTTCCATCAAAATCATGAAGTATTATCGCCTCATTCACTGAATTAAAAATCTTGTTTAGATACTTCTGGCTTTTTTCAAGCTCCTTCTGAGAATTTTTATATTCCAGCTGCCTTAAACCGCTTTCAGCTAATGTACCAACAAATCCTCTTAAAAATTCTATTATATTATTAATCTTTTCCCTTGAAAAAATAGGAACTCTACTTAATGCTTCTAGATATTCCATTTCACCAAATCCAAATTCTTGTGCTTGTGCACGAAAATATTCTATATCTATGACTTCATCATCATAAAAAAACTGACCGAACAAAATTGAAGCTATATAAATACCTGAGATATAAATAGGTATTGCAACCTCGTTCATATTATTTAAACATTTATAAACACTGTATCTATCTTCTTCAATATATTTCAAAGCACATTTTTCGCTAAGCCGACAACGTTTATAGGTGTTTGGATGTACCCTATGAAATCTACTACATATATCTTGATGCTTCGTATCAAAAATCATATTTCCACTATTGTCAAAAAGACCTATGGCGATTTCTGTAACTGAATATATATTTTCGGCGTTTTTTTTCAGTAATTCAATGTTTATTAAATCCTTTACGCTAATCATCTCTCGTAAATACTCCTTATAATATATATTATTTCTGTAAAAAATAATATATCATTTATAACCTTATCATCTAAATATTATAACAATACTATAAAAAATGTTATCCTTATAAACTAATATTTTTTGCCCATCGTTAATTCTCATCCTATATACACTTACGTACTTTTTATCCATTATAACAGACAAATCAAATTACCTTAATAAATTTATTATATTATAAAATCACAATCATTGCCAACATATCTCATAAGCTTAACTACCGTCTGGACGTGAGCATTGGAGTAAAAGAACTATTGAATTAATACTTACAAATGAAAAATACACTGGAAATGTTCTATTATTCCAACTGATAAATTTGAGCTTGTCCAAGAAGAAAGGATTAAAAGAAGTAATAGTAATTTTAGCCTACTCATCTTAAGCAAATACGCAAAACCCTTACTTTTACGCAAATCTAGCTAATTTTGCGTACAGATGTACCCCCTAAAATACGGGGGTTATTTAATTGACGGATATTCTAATTTAAAAAATTTTGTTCTTTAGTCTATTGCACTCCTATTTATTATGATACCCGTTCTAAACATTCAGCATATAATAATAAATAACAAATTAGAGGAATGAACAATATGTACGATACTGATAGAACTTGCCCGTATCTAAATCGGGTTGATACACTTGGGGATGAATACTATTTTGACAAGAACGCAAACATAAAATGGGCAGACAACTCCCCTGTCAGTTTACTTTAGTTTAATTCTTCATTTGCATATCATACATTAAAGTAAAAGGGAGTGAAAAAATGGATAAAAACTATGATTATTGTAATTGTGATGAGAACAATGAGAAAAAAGTGAAAGAATTTATTAATTTATTAGAACATCAAGGTTGCATAGTACAAGAAGGACAATTAAGATATATAGACATATTAAAATATTGTAGTGAAGGTATAGTCAATAGTGCTTTGGGTAATAATGCGGGTGCTCCATATGCTGTTGCACTTGTCCCGCCTTCTCCAAATCAAGAGGCTACTATAGAATTTATAACAGAAGGACTTCCCTACAAATTATGTCCAGATGAAGCTATTGTTTTAATCGGAAAAACACCGCCTAAAGCATATTACTACAGTTTTAGAAGTTTCCTTTTCTTTGTACAGAACAAAATTGGAAAAGATTATAGTGATAATCCTACCGTAGGTAATAATCAAACAGGAAAATACCATATGATATTTGGCAGTCTAGGTGATACTATTAACAACTATAATATTAATACCCAAAATACACCTGCCGGGACACTAGGATATCCGTATGATAGTTCTACAATTATTATTACAACTGCTGATCAATATATTAATCACCAAGTGCGAAAGTCTTTAATTGATGCAGGATTTAGCTCTGATATCATGAATAATGATAATATACCAAAGGATCTTGTAAACCTGGGACTCGAAAAAGGTAAAGACACCTTTGTCATACTCATGAGAGCATCAATTTGGGAGAATGGGGAGATTGGGCAAGAGTATTTGGATAATTTGGATAAATATTGGCATGTGCTTCGGATTACACCTAAAAAAACAACCAAGACGAACTATCCTTGGCCAATACCTATCCTTAAAATGCGTGAAACGTGCAAAACAGAATTTAATCTACTACCGTATGCCAGATATGATTTAAATTATTTAAGATATAAGATTCTTAAAAAATATGATATGGAAGATTATGAAGCTATAGAACTTAAAACTAATCTTTGGGTTATGGAAAGCTTTGAGGCAATTCTAATGGATGAGAATGTACTAGGTGAAAGCAGAGATGCCTTGTACTTAAAAACAAACAGTTTCGAATTAACATCTGATGATGATTTTATAGTTGTCTACGGAGTTAAACCACACCAAAACTGGAAATGCAGTTTACTATAATACTAGTATCTATGGTGCGGAAAAGCTTAATGGTGTCAGTGTGATTTACTCACCTGATTGTGAAGGAACGGCAAATGAATTTTTCCCTGAAGATTGCGAAGTGCCAGATAATTATTATGTGTATAAAATGGCCAGAAAAGGTTATGGCGATTGTGTAGCTGTTATCCCTTATAGCACAGGAAATCCAAAAGGGTCATGCTACGGAGTTGATAATTATCAGGAAGTATTCGTAGGATTTAGATTATATGTAAATGAAAAAACATTAGTTGGTCCAGCGACTTATGATGTCATTTGGGATCAGGCTATTTTATTTAAGAAGAAGAGATATTATCAACATTATTAGCAATGTAAAAAAGTTAGACCCCCTAAATCAAAAAATTCCCCAAAACAATTTTGGGGAACATAAAACACATTATCAAATTTTCTAAAAAACCTCGAAAGCCTTTGATACCAGGCTATTTCCTCTCTAGCTTCACCACAGTTTCAACGTGAGGCGTTTGTGGAAACATATAAAATACTTCCTTAATTAATTATAAAAAAAGTCCACACCCCTCCATCCAAAATCTATAGGGATGTGGTTTCCATCCATGCAGTTTGTACCTTATATCTGGCATATTTCTAGATTTTATCTATTTTCCTCTTTTCTTTGATAAAATTTATACCAAACTTTTCCCTGCCATCATATATCTTAGTTGAATGCATTTTTAAGGAGGTGAAATTTTATGGCTGTAAACAAAGTTTTAAATTCTGCATCCCTCTCCATAGAGGTACAGAGCGGCACGGATGCTGCAGGTCTTCCCGTATACAGCAAGAAGAACTTTTCAGGAGTAAAAGTTGATGCTCTTCCCCAGAACATTTTTGATGTGGCTGAAGCTGTAAAAGCTGTTTTAAGTAATCCAGCCAGGGACTATTACGTAAATGAGACATCAAAACTTACTCTTGCTTAGTGCTCCAGCCTTAACTTAAATTTTATTAATGTTGGAACGCCGTATGAGGTGAAAGTCTCACGTACGGTGTGAGGCAGGGGAAAAGGCAGAGATAATCTCAAAGCCTTACCTATTGCTATGATATATTTTTAACTAAATCAGGATCATTGACTGCCAAATATGGCGCTCAGTTAACTGAACGACAGGTTACTAAATTTGCACTTTAGCAATAAATATCCCCCTTATATCAGAATGAGCCCGGCTTTTATGCTGGACTCATTTTTTTCTTCAGGGACTTACCCCTGCATTTCATATTCATTAAGGTTATCTTATCTATAATGGTATTCTTCTAATAATTGGAATGCTTTTTTTCTATCTTTTTTACTGCCTCTTATATTTATAAAACATTTATCTATTACTTCATTTAGTTCGGGATGTGTAATACTTTCAATTTCAACAATTAATTTTGATTTAGACAAATAAGTTATACTGTAGAACTCATCTTTTTTTAACAACACGTCAAGTCCCCGTCCAAAATCTTCCCATCTTTCTTTATGAAGCAATAATAATCTT
>JBEHWK010000208.1:0-4920 GCA_040217795.1 Clostridiaceae bacterium | reverse complement strand
GGAAAAATTACTTATAGAGTGGATTCACAATATGAAAACTTCTGTGGCAGTAATTCATTTGGCAACAGAAAAATTGCAAAATGAAGAGGCTGTTATGGATATAAGGGATGAAAGCAGCTTACTGCAAAAAAATTTAGAAGGGGCATTAAATATATTCAGACTGGGAGAGTTTTCTAAAGACTATGTTCCGGAAACTATAAATTTAAAGAAGCTTGTAAAGGAAAGCGTTAATTCACAAAAAAGGAATTTTGTATATGCTAATGTATTTCCTGAGGTTAATATTCCTGAGGATTATTTTATTTTATCAGATAAAAAATGGAGCAATTATGTTATTAAGCAAATCATAAGCAATGCTGTAAAGTATTCAGTATCAGGAGAGAAGGTATGCTTTTATGCAGATGAGAGTGATAATGAAGTTACTCTTCATATACAGGATTCAGGTGTGGGTATAAAAAAAGAGGAGATCTCCAGAGTTTTTGATGCATTTTTTACAGGAAGTAATGGAAGAAAAGAAGAAAAATCCACTGGCATAGGTCTTTATATGTGTAAATGTATTTGTGATAATCTTAATGAAAAAATAGAGATAACTTCTGAGGTTTCAAAAGGTACAACGGTCACTATTACATACTTGAAAAAATAGTAACCTTTCATTTGTGTAAGGTTAAGTAAGTAAAATCGATTTGAGAATAGAAAAATTGGTAATATACTTTAGATAAAGTTTTGAAAAGAAATGAGGTATATTTACATGAAAGTATTGGAATGTAGAAAAGTAACTAAAGTATATGATGCATTCAAAGGTGCACAAGCTGTAAAAGCTCTTAATGACATATCTTTTAAGGTTGAGGATGGAGATTTTTTGGGAGTAATGGGACCCAGCGGAAGTGGTAAAACAACTTTATTAAATATTTTAGCCGGAATTGATAAAGCCACTGCAGGTCAAATTTTCATAGGGGGAAAAAATATTCTTACTATGAAAAAGGATGATATGGCTATTTTCAGAAGAAACAATATAGGTTTTATATTTCAGGAGTTCAATCTTTTAGACAGTCTGACTGTTAAAGAAAACATAGCCTTTCCCTTAACATTGGACAGGGTAAAGCCTAAGGTTATCGAACATAAGGCTAATGAACTGATAGAGTATTTTGGCTTAAAAAATGTTGAAAACAGTTACCCATATAATATTTCAGGAGGTCAAAAGCAAAGGGTGGCAGAAGCTCGGGCGTTGATTAAAGAACCCAAAATAATATTAGGGGATGAGCCAACAGGAAACTTGGATTCAAAATCTTCAATGAACATAATGGAAAGTTTCAAACGAATAAATGAAGAAAGGAAATCCACTATTGTTATGGTAACCCATGACCCCTTTGCAGCATCCTTTTGCAAGAGAATTATATTTATAAAGGATGGGACTATAAAGTTTGAAATAAACTCCAATGGAAACAGGAAAGAGTTTTTTGACAAGGTAATAGAAGCGCAATCAGTTATAGGAGGGCAGGAATAGTGGACTTTTCTATGATGATTATAAAAAATATCAAGCATAATATTAAAAATTATACAGCTTATCTTTTGGGGAATAGTCTTATTCTATGTATCTTATTCATGTTTTTTACTTTAGTTTTTAGTCCGGAATTTATGAAGGCTGATGAAACTACCGTAATAAAGGCAAATTTTATTTCCGTACTAATTATAATGGTGGCTTTTTCAGTAATGTTCATAATTTTTGCAACAGTATCTTTTACAAAATATAGAGGAAGAGAATTTGGAGTGTATTTTACTATTGGATTGACTTCAAAGGAGATTATCAAAATACTTTGCTATGAAAATATTATAATTTCTTTATCATCCTTTATATTTGCATCTCTTGGCGGAAGTGTATTTTCAAGACTCTTTCATATGGCTATAGGTAGAATACTAAAACTTGATAATATGGTTATTCCATTAAGCTTTAAGACCTATGGAACAATACTTTTAATTTCTGCTGCAATATTTGTATATGCCACGGTATATCAAATGCTGTTTCTGAAAAGATGCTCAGTTATCAATATATTGAAATCAAAATCAAAAAAAGATTTAGGTAGTACAAGCACCATTTTAGGGATTATAGGGATAATTATTTTCTTAAGCTCTCTTATTCTTTTCAATCTTGCAATCAGCGGCAAAGTATCCGGCAAACAGAACTTAATACTTCCGGCATCCATATTGGGGGCAGTAATTTCAGTTTATTTGATAATCGGCTTTTCAATGACTGTCATAGTAAAGATTCTGCGAAATTTTACAGGTATTTATAATAACAATATTCTATTTGTCAATTCTCTTGTGCATAGATTCAGATCTTACAGAACAGTGTTGTTTGTAGTTACGTTAATGGTTTCAGGGGCAATGATATTCATTTCTGTAGCCTATGGAATGTACAAGTCAACGGCCAGGCAAGTTAATATAAAATATCCTTATGATATGAGCTTCATAGTTGATAAAAGTCAGATGAAAGATAAGGATATTAAAGACTTTGCTTCAAAAAACTTAGGAGAAGTTAAAAGTTATATTGAATTAGAAGGACTGAATATTCCCGATATCAGAGTTTTTGAAGGTAAGTGTTTATGGCGCAGTCCTGACATGCTGGTTGTAAGTGAAGATAGCTACAGGGCTCTGGGGAATAATGGGTTAAACCTTGAAAAAGGGGAAATTCTTTATTCTCATATAGATAAAAGAGGCAGTTTTTTAGATGGCGGCTTTATGTTGGATTTATCTAAAAAACCTATGCAGGATAGAGAGATATCCTTAGAAGAATATAAGGTGCAGCATCAGGAAGATGAATATATATGTATAACAAAAGATAATAAAAGGGATAAGATCGAAACTGTTGTAAATAGTTTTTACGATGATAATTATTCAAGAGGTGATGTTTTAGTTGTAAATGATGAAGATTATAAGGTGATGAAGAAAAAACTGGGAGATGAAGCAGTTACGTATGATGTACTTATTAATCTTAAAGACAGCAGCAGGTATAAGGATGCAAAGGAAAGGCTGGAGGCTTATTTAGGGAAAAAGGTTAGTGATACATTATCAATTAAAGCAAACATTTTTGATGATAATATAAGAGAAAATGGTTTCATGCTTTTTATATTCAGCTTTATGGGAATGATGTTCTTAATAGGAAGCGCAGCTGTTTTATATTTTAAGACAATAACATCCATAGAAGAAGACAGAGAGAGAAGTAAACAATTGATGAAAATAGGACTAACCAGTAAGGAAATTAACAAATTGTCTATGAAAGAATTAGGCGCAGTATTTCTAGTGCCTCCTGTTATAGCCTTAATATGTACAGGTTATTACTTATCTACTATTTTTAGTGTTATAAATGATGGGGAATATATGTGGGAAAACAGCTTATTTGTTTTTGCAGTATATTCTGTTATTCAAATCATATTCTATATTTCAACAAGTACTAAGTATAAAAAACAAGTTATAGCCTAAAATGAAAGATAAACTAAATCAATCATCAGAAGTTCAGTTATCACTGTTCGATAAAAGGGCAGAGAACTAAAAACGCCGTAAAATTCATTTCCGAATGTTACGGCGTTTGGTACCATTTCCTAATTTCTATATCTTTTTATAGCGCCCTTGAATTTTATCATAAGGAATTAAAACAATCGGCTGGTTTGCCGGGGAAAATAAGTCTATTCCTTCCTGATTTTCATCTGGTCTGAAATATTTTTTACCCCACCTCTCAATGACCCATCCTTTCATTCCAACAGGTATGGAAGCAAAATTACCATTTTTCTCAACGGATTCAAATGATGGCATTGCATTACCCCCTAGCGGGTAAATATAACATCTTTCTGTAATTTCAATTCTGTATAGGTTCTTTTTTTCTAAAAAACTCATAAGACTCCCTCATTTCATACATTAATAAAATTTTAATCCATTAATGGCACATCTTATAATTAAATTCTATACCATATATACCTATAAAAACCAGTATACATTTTATTCTTCAAGATCTATATTACAATATTTACAAGTTGTTTTTGTTTCTGACTACACAGTATGCTTATAATTACCGGTAAATTGAATTCATTGAACTTGCTTTTTGTCATTCGATTTTCTACACAATACATAGCAATTGTGCTGATAACATCCAAGCAAAAAATGAAATGAAGAATACCGTTGACCACAGCAGTTATCGTCGTAATTTTTCTTTCCCGGAGAGCCTTAATCAACCCTTAGTCTCCTGATAAGCCAGACACTTATGCAGATACAAATGAAGATAATAATCAGTAGAGGCAGTATAAGCTTAATATTCAGGCTATTCTCTTTCATCATTTCAAACCCCCATGTTGCCGGAAATATCTTACCTGCTGCTGCAAGATGCTTTGGCAGCATTTCAGCAGGGAACATTATGCCGGAAAGCATAAGAGACGGCAGAAATATGAATTGGGATACCATGGTAAGTTTTGATGTATTTTTAACTGTAAGACCCAAAATGCTTCCAAGGCTTAAATTAGTAAAAATGAAAACAGCCAGCATTGAAAAATACAAAGTCGTATTCTTGGGAACAGATGCATTAAAGGCAGCAGGTGCAACAAAATAAATTATTGTGCTCATTATAAAGAGATGCATAAATGCCGAAACAAAATTGTTTATAATCGGAATGAACATTGGAATACCACCCACCTGATATGACTTTTTCAGTTCGGTTCCATAAGTTTCTGAAACAGGAATCGGCGCACCTAAAATTGCCCCCATTGTAACCCCAAAAACAGACATGGATTGTATCAATGTATTCTTTGTGTCAGGTGTTATTGAAGTGAATATTCCACCCATAAAGCCGAAGAATACCAGCGGCACCACATAGTATGTGAGCAGAATACCCTTATTTCTTAAATCAAGCTTCCACTGAAGCAATATACCATATAAAAA
>JBEHWK010000207.1:0-4974 GCA_040217795.1 Clostridiaceae bacterium | reverse complement strand
CTTAATGATATTACCGGTTTTCACTTTTCAAAACCTGCCTTCCTATAAAATATTAACACCAACTGCCTTTTCAACATTGTCACTTATTCTTTGAAGTCCTATATTAAGGGTCCCTTGATTGCTTGGAATCAATATTACAGCTGGAAGAATCATTTTATTATATCTTTCAATGGTGTCCTGGATTTCAGCAGCTGCCTGTTCAGTTATAAAAATTACTGCATAATCGGACATAGCTAATCTGTCTACAGTTTTTCTGGCTTCCTCTTTGTCAACTACCGGAAAAACATCTATACCTAGGGCTTTAAAAGCTAATACTGAGTCCTTGTCACCAATAACTCCAACTTTTTTAAACATACGCCTCACGCAGCCTTTCCTTAATCAACTCAGACGGAATATTGTTCAACTTACCTATCATTATTATCCTAAGTAACATTATCTCTGTTTCCTTCGCGTAAATATATGCGACAATGGGTTCCAGACCAAAAGTTATATATTTAGCCTTTTTCATTAAATCCATAATATAGTCTTCACTTAACTTTTCAAAAACAACTGAAGTTCCTTCTTTTACATATGCTTCAATTCCTGTTTTTAAGATATTGCAGTAATTTGTATGAGAAAGCTTTCCGCTGATATTTTCCGGTGAATCAGTCAATAAAGATAATAGTATATCTTTATCGATGCTTCCTCCTGAAATTACCACATTCCCTAAGAACTCTCTTCCCTTATCCTGTTTTTTAATTCTCAGCATGGTTTTAAGATTTGTAATATCAATTAAAGCAGTAATGTATTTATGTAAGAACTCATCTCTGATTTCATCATCAAGACTTCTCAATTCCTCAAAATATCCATTATCTAAAATCAAATCTATCCTTTGAGGATCCTTTTTATCTTGAAAATCTTCCATAACCTTTTCTAATGTTTTCCTCATTACAGGATTAAAGTCCCTGAAATATTCATCCTCAATTTGAACTTTAACCTTCTGAAAATCTGTACTTCCTGCATGCACCAATATATCAGAAAAATCCTTATTCAGAAACTTTCCTTTAGCCAGCACCTTTAAATTATGGTAATCATACTTTTTGCTCATTACATCCACGACTGCCCCAACAGGGCATATTTCATACATAAGCTTGTAAACCCGTCTTAATTCCATGCTCAATATTTTTTCATAATCCTCTTGACTTTTTATGTTTCCCATAATACTTGAATATTCAGTTTCTTCCAAAACCCTGAAAACCTCATGGATTGAAGCGGCCTCACACATTCTGTCAAGTTTTGGTTTATCAAGGAGCCTGGTCTCCAACACCCTGATTCTTGGTATTGCTTCGATAAATATCATAGAATCCATCTTTTCCCTCCTTACCTGAACAGCAATTCAGCCACATCAAATTCCACTTCATCTTTTTTAGAGGTCACAAGTACTTCAAATGTATTATTTATTTCCACTCCATTTTTCTCTAATATATATCCGCCTATAAAGCTTCCTGTTTCCGGACTTATAGTAATCTTTCCCTTGTATCCTCTTGTTTCTAATGCTTTATTGATTCCATCAATAAACTCCTGATTAATATAAGCCTTAGTCTCCTGATTTAAAATCAGCACTTCATCCCCTGCTATCTCAAGGTTTAAAATAGAATTTTTAATAAAATCCTTAACAGATTCAGGTTTCATACCAGCTAATTTTTCCAGAGCCTTTTCAAAGGTTTGTTCCATCACTTTCTGTTTAGCTTCAAGGTTGTCATTTCTCACTTTCAAAGCTGCATTTGAGATTATCCTGTCCTTTTTTGAAACGCCTTCCTCTCTAGCTTTGCTGATTATTAACGCTTCAGCCTCATTAGCATCCCTTTTACCTTTTGATATTATCTCTTCTCTTATTTTTTCTGCAGAATCAATTATTTCTTTTTCCTTAGCCTTGGCATCAGAAAGTATCTTATTGGTTAGATTTTCTATACTAGCCATAATGCTCACTCCAAACTATTTAATAAACAATACCATAAACAATGATGCAACAAATCCTAAAACCGCGTATGTTTCAACCATAACAGCATAAATAACACCCTTCATTACATCATTTGGCCTTTTTGCAAGTATCTGAATTCCCGCTGCGGCAACTTTACCTTGTGCTATCGCAGAAAATAATCCTGCCAGACCTACCGGAAGACACGCCATCATATATTTTAATCCTAATTCAAAACCAGGAGCAGCTCCTCCCAGGATACCTACCTTTGTGAAAACTAAAAGAGCTATAACGAAACCATATAACCCTTGTGTTCCTGGCAATGCAACCAAAATAAAAGTCTTACCAAATTTGTCAGGCTCTTCAGTCATGAGTCCTGCAGCAGCCTGCCCTGTGATTCCTATTCCTTTTGCTGAACCTATACCTGCTAAAGCTACTGCTAACGCCGCCCCTAATAGTGCAAAAATTAAACCGCCCTTATCTATAAAAAATTGAATCCATGTCATGATCTTGTATCCTCCTTGTTATTTATTATTTTGTAATTTTGATAAATTCATCGCTTATCCTAAAGGGGGCAAATTTCTTCCCTCCACCTTCGTAAAACTTGCTGAAAAACTCCAAATACTGAAGTCTTGCAGCATGAACATATGATCCTAATGCATTTATGAGAAGATTGAACAAGTGCAATCCCACAAATAAAAATGGAGCTATGATGTATTTAACAGGTGATGGCACCAGATTTATTATCAGATTTAAAGCATTTGCAATAAATCCTGTAGCTAATCCTAACGCAAGAAGCCTGGAATATGAGACTATATCACCCAAATACCCTGTTATTCCATACACACCATATATCCCCATTGCAATCTTTCCTCCAAGAGAAGGGGATGTTCTTCCTTGAGTCAACAGTAATCCCAAAACCCCTCCAACAAGAAGGATTTTGCCTATAGATCCACCTATACCTGCTATCATTAATATTGCCCCTGTCAAAGTGGCATACCAGGTAAACACATCATATACTGCATCCTTGGCCATGCCTGCCTTGATAAGCATGTAACCCTTCATTCCCAGGCCTACAAAAACATGAATTACCCCGAACAATAATGAAATTATAAATACCTCCATAATACTTCCTGCTGGATCTAAAAGGTACGGAATGTTTATTCCAAAATATTTAGGAAACAGGTCTCCAAACCAGGATCCATATAGTGCACCCCAGAAAACTGTGGAAATTCCGGCAAATAAGAACAGCTTAAAGGTTTTTCTTCTTTCTTTGTCCTTAATTTTCAATAATGCCAAAGAGGTTGCTGCAATGATCAGCAATCCATAACCTGCATCAGAAAGCATCATTCCAAAGAATACAAAGTAAAAAACTGATAATATAGGTGTGGGGTCAACCTCTGAATATGCAGGGAGGCTGTACATTTCAGTAATCATTTCGAAATTCGAAGTAAAGATTCCATTTTCCAGCTTGATAGGAACCCTGGACATTTCTTCTTCATCAGCTTCCTTAAAGGTGATGTAATATTCATTTCCTAAGGTTTCCTCAAGTAGTTGAACAAGTTTGTCATTAGATTCTTCCGTATTCCACCCGGAGACAGCAAGGATTTTTTTTGTTTTCAGAAAATTTCCTGATACAGCTGTTCTGATCATCATCATATTGTAATAGTCATATGCAAGCCTCAATTCCTGTATCCTGTCAGCATAAGAATACAGTGATTGTTTTATATTTTTTTCCTCATTGATTAAATTCAATAAGGAAGCATTCAGTGTCCTTATCTCTTCCCGGGGGCTTCTGCTGCAGTTAGTCTGATACATGGAAAATCCCATGTTCCTAAGCAGATCCCCTGCATATGCATCATTTTCATTATTTATTAACAATAATAAGAAAATATCCACACTGTCTTCATTTAAAATTTCATAATAAAGTGGAATTTCAGCATCACTTAATTCTTTTAACAGCTTTTCACCATATATTTTAGGAATGGTTCCCAGATATGAAGATGTATACTTTAAAGTCTCTAAATCTTCAAAAGCTGCATCAAACTTATCCCACTTCTTTAAATTTGTAATTTCTGTTTCAATCCTGGAAACAGAGTTTGCAATTTCATTTAATCTTTCTTCTTTCTCTTTCAGTTCTTTATAATAAGTTTCCCAGGAATTTTCCTTTATCTTAATCAAAAAATCATTATAGGATATTTCTTCTTTTTCCTTAAGAAACTTATTAACTGCAGATTCTTTTTCCAAGTAAGGTTTAATGAAGTTTATAGCAAATCTGATTTTAGACAAATTTTCTCCATACTCCCCATAGCTTGAGTCCGTTGAAACCTTCGAGAGCTCCTTTAAAACATCTTCACTTTCTTTCTCTTCCTGAAGATTGATAAACTGAACTCCCTGAAAAGCCTGAAGTTTTTCTAAAAGTTCAGGTTTATTTGATTCTAAGGCCAATAACGTAAATTTATTCATTTTAACTATTGCCATTAAAATTCACTACCCTCTCCACAATTAGATTTACCGCTTCGTTCCTCTTCTCCTCTGAAATATTCAAGATATCATCTATTTCTCTCCTGCCACTTTTAAAAATAGGTTCAGCCTCTTTTCTTCCCTGTTGTTCTGCATCCTGAATAATGCTCTTGCCTTGCTGTTCTGCATTGCTTATTGTTTGATTAAGTAAATAGTCTGCTTCTTCTTTTGCTTTTGAAATTATATCTTTCTCTTTCAGGTGAGCGCTTATAATAATTTCCTCAGCCTTTGCTTCTGCTTTCTTAATCTCTTTCAATGCTTCAAGTGCCAAAATATCACCACCTTCATCCTAAAATGATAGATTGCGGGATTCTTCATGGTATTCATTACCATGTTATACTTCTGTTATATCATCCTGATTTTCCTCATTAAATATTATAAATTTATCTATTATTTTGATTTCCCTATCCTTTACATATCTCATGATATCTATGGAGAACTTTTCAACATGAATTTTTGAATTACCCTTTTCTTTCTGGTATTCAATGGTAATC
>JBEHWK010000206.1:0-5024 GCA_040217795.1 Clostridiaceae bacterium | reverse complement strand
TGAGGATACCCTGGTTCCTGTTGATATAGTTCCTTCAACTGACGGCACCCAGCCGCTGCCAAGTATGGACATTTTCTATTTTGGAATTCCAAACAATGAAAATATACTGAAATACTGGGATACAGTGGAGGATCGTCTGTTCAAGATTCGTCACAGTATGAATATAGAGGGTGTAGTCCGTCAGCTTCCTCTCTTCGAACCTCCTATAGATCCAGCTTTACTGGTGAAAGCAGCTGCTGCAGGAATAGATTTGAACAGCGTGCTGAACGATATCAGCTTCGGAATGCCTCACTACAGGTTCAGGATCATATTGCAGAAGGCAATAGAATTCTGCAATGATGTAAGAGCCCTTGGTGAAAAGCTTCTGGGAACCCTTGAGAAGAAGGATGCAGAGGAGTTGTCACTGCTTCGTTCAGAGCATGAAATAAATATGTTAAAAGCAATTAAAGATATTAAGAAGAAGCAGATAGATGAAAGTGTTAAAACTTTGGAAAGTCTTGAAAAGGCTAAGGAGGCTGCAGAAGAAAAGAAGATATACTATAGCAATAGAGTTAGTGAGGGATTGAATATTTTAGAATCACTTGGATTATCTCTGAATAATATCACAATAGGATATGATGATAAATTGGCATCTAATGCAAAAACAGAGGAAATGTTAAGAGCGTTTATCCCAGATATGAGTATTGGTGTAAATGGATTTGGAGGATCACCTAGTTTTACTTTTTCAGTTGGAGGCAGTCTGATTTTAGGTCCAATGCAATATTCTGATGCTGCGTTGTCACATACTTCTTCAGCATTACAAAAAGGAGCAAATCAAGCCAATACCAGGGCAAGTTATGTTCGCAGAAATGATGAATGGGCATTTCAGGAAAGGTTGGCTGACATTGAAATTGATCAGCTGCAATGCCAGATTAATGCAGCACAGATACGTCAGGCCATAGCTGAAAAGGAGCTTGATAACCAGGAACTTCAGATAGAACAGGCTATGACCGTGGATGAGTACATGAAAAACAAATATACAAATAAACAGCTGTACAGCTGGATGATAACCCAGATATCCACTGTATATTTCCAGGCATACCAGCTGGCATTTGATATGGCCAGGAAAGCGGAAAAATGCTACCAGTATGAGCTAGGTATCAGCAATTCAGGCTATATCCAGTTCGGATATTGGGATAGTCTTAAAAAGGGTCTTCAGTCAGGAGATAATCTGCTGCACTCACTGAGAAAACTGGAAGCGGCATATCTGGAGCAGAATAAGCGTGAACTGGAAATAACCAAGCATATTTCCCTTGCGCAGTTTGCACCACAAAGCCTGATGTCTCTTAAGGAAACTGGACAATGTCAGGTTACTCTGCCGGAATGGCTTTTCAATATGGATTATCCGGGACACTACATGAGAAGAATAAAATCAGTATCAGTTTCAGTTCCATGTATAATAGGACCTTATACAAATGTAAACTGCACATTGTCACTTTTGAGCGACGTAACCAGAACAGATTCATCCCTTAAGGAAGGCCAGTACGGCAGGATAGATGGTGAGGATGACCGTTTCAGATACCATTTCAGCTCACTCTCATCAATAGCAACCAGCAGTGGACAGAATGATAGCGGCATGTTTGAAATAAACTTTAATGATGAAAGGTATCTGCCCTTTGAAGGTGCCGGAGCCATAAGTGAATGGAAGATAGTGATGCCTAAAGAAAACAACTATTTCGACTTTTCTTCAATGTCAGATTTCATAATCAATATTCAGTACACTGCAAGGGATGGCGGAGCGGAATTTGCCAATAAAGCATATGCAGAGCTGGAAGATGCCCTGCCTCAAAACTCCATGAGGCTCTTCAGCCTGAAGCAGGAATATCCAAATGAGTGGCATAAGTTCCTTAATCCTGCAGCAGGAACTGAGCAGGAACTTGAGATTGACATTAAACCTGAGCACTATCCGTTCTTTTTGAGAGGAATGGTAAACATTCTTAAGTTCAGTAAGATTCAGCTGTTTGCAGAAAGCAGGAATGAAGATGAAAATGAATTTGAGGTAAAACTTCAGATGACCAGCCTGGAATATGAAGCCTCATACAGTGATACCATGTCAAGGGATTACTCTCAGGAATCACTTAAGCCTGCGGCTCTGGGGAAAGTGAAAATGAAGCTCAGAATAAAAGGTGTATCTAAGCCTGTCACATATGATGACATAAATGATATTTTACTGCTTTGCTTCCTGACCAAGGAATAGATAAATGAGTATAAAAGCAGCAAAAAATAATCTTAAATGAAGCTGTGTATACATTTACAACAGGCTTAGCTTATAGTATAATTAAATTGTCGGAGTAACTTAAAGTTGTGATATTTAAAAGAAATAGGCGAAAGCTATGATGTGTTCACAGGTAAAAAAGAGCTTTGACTATAATAATGATTGAATGGGTTTTCGAAGAACACTTCGGAAACTCTTTCTATTTTAAAGATTTTGTAGAAATTTTGAACAGGACAAATTGACTCTCTCGAAATATGTATTAATATAGGCTCCGGTTCAGCCTTACTATTATAGCAAGGCTAAACGGAGCCTTAAATTTATATTTATGACAGATATTATTTTTTATGATATTATGAGTTCCTGTACGAATTTATTATCATTTATAAATGTATTGAAAAGAACATTTTTATATTTTTTCGTGATGCTTTTGGCAATCCATAATCCCAGCCCACGATTTTCTCCTTTTGTAGACCAGCCTTTTTCAAAGATCTTTACCAAGTCAGGTTTGTTATTGCAGGAATTTTCAAGGTGAAAGGTTAAAACATTATCCTGTTTTGTAATATCTAATCTGATGCATCTTTCTTTAGTTTCAATTGCGGCTTCAATAGCATTATCCAGCATGATGCCCAGCACTTCACAGAATTCGCTGATTTTCATGTTGATTTCAATTACAGGCTCATCAATAAACAGCTTGCCATTTATTCCGGCAGATTTCATATATTCATATTTCGAGATAATAACTCCGGCAGCCCCGGCACTCTTGATTTTTGAATACATGGAAATGTTCATACTGCTAAGAGAGTTTTGTCTCACCTCTATTTCACTAAAAAAGTCTTTAAGTTTATCCCAGTCTTCCATATTAATGAAACCGCTGATGGATGCCAGGGTATTGTCAAAACCATGCTTGGCTGCTCTTAAATTAATTATGAGAGTTTCCATGGTGTCATTATAAAACTTCTGCTGCTCCAGCTCCTGTTTTCTGGCCTGGAACTTAATAAAATTCAATCCCAGCACAACATTGAGAAGGAAATATATTAAGAAAATGACCATAAGGGTTATTTGAGAAGAAAATTTATTATTGATATCAATACCAAGGTACAGAATAGAAAAATTCATAAATAATAAAAAACAGGTAAAAAGAACAAATACAGCAATAAATAAATAATTTTTATTATCAGTAATATTAATAAACTTCTTTCTGGATTTTATAAGCTTCATTACAAATAAAATTACAAATTCAATTAAATAAAGAATTATGTTTGCCCATATGAGAAACGTCATCGAATCTTCCTGTACTGAGAAGTTTAACATTTTAAAAATTAAGAAAATAAGAGCCTCTGTAATCATTGCAGTAAGTAAATAAATTCCAATGATGATTGACAAATTGATAAAAGATTTGTTTAATGAGATTTTCAATCCCAGAATCAAAAGAATTATTTCGAGTAAAGAGAATGTTACAATAAATAAAATATCAGAGTGAATTCTCGTAAATTCATTTGTGAAAAAAATTGCTGAAGCCAAAAAAAATACACTTAATAAAACCTTCTTGATTCTTATTTTTTCTTCAAAAAATATAATTCCAAAAGCATTTATAATGAAGCCGTCACAAATATTGAACATAAATCTTATCAGATATGCGAGAGCCACACTCATAAAGCACCTCCTCATATTAATTTATTGCTGGGATACCAAAATAATAAATAGAAATTTAATTTTTTAAGATATTATGAGCTCCTGCACGAATTTATTATCATTTATAAATGTATTGAAAAGAACATTTTTATATTTTTTTGTGATGTTTTTGGCAATCCATAATCCCAGCCCGCGATTTTCTCCTTTTGTAGACCAGCCTTTTTCAAAGATCTTTACCAAGTCAGGTTTGTTATTGCAGGAATTTTCAAGGTGAAAGGTTAAAACATTATCCTGTTTTATAATATCTAATCTGATGCATCTTTCTTTAGTTTCAATTGTAGCTTCAATAGCATTATCCAGCATGATGCCCAGCACTTCACAGAATTCGCTGATTTTCATGTTGATTTCAATTACAGGCTCATCAATAAACAGCTTGCCATTTATGCCGGCCGATTTCATATATTCAAATTTCGAGATAATAACTCCGGCAGCCCCGGCACTCTTGATTTTTGAATACATGGAAATGTTCATACTGCTTAGAGAGTTTTGTCTCACCTCTATTTCACTAAAAAAGTCCTTAAGTTTATCCCAATCTTCCATACTAATGAAACCGCTGATGGATGCCAGGGTATTGTCAAAACCATGCTTGGCCGCTCTTAAATTAGTTATGAGAGTTTCCATGGTGTCATTATAAAACTTCTGCTGCTCCAGCTCTTGTTTTCTGGCCTGGAACTTAATAAAATTCATTCCCAGCAGTACATTGAGAAGGAAATAAATTAAGAAAATGACCATAAGGGCTGCTTCAGCAGCAAAATTATTATTTACATTTATGCCAAGATAAAGAATACAAATATTCATGCCTAATAGAAAACAGGTAAATAAAACAAAAACAGAAATGAATAAGTAATTTTTATTATCAAATTTATTAATATATTTAAGTCTGGATTTTATTAGCTTCATTAAAAATAAAACTATAAACGCAATAAAATCTATAATAGTATTTGCAATTATCAAACACTTCATTGAGTTTTCCTGCATTGATATATTTAACATCCTGAAAATTAAAATAATAATAACATCTGAAATTGTTACAGTTAGTAAATATATTCCAAAAGGTATTGATAGTTTGATGAAAGGT
>JBEHWK010000205.1:0-5124 GCA_040217795.1 Clostridiaceae bacterium | reverse complement strand
ATAAATTTTTTATCAAGGTTAGATTATGCAAAACTTATATGTGTTAGTTAGGAAGATAAAAGGCTTCATAAGAATGAATTGGCGAGACAAGCTGTTGTTCTTTGAAGCCTTTATATTAACAGGAATTGCAAGAGGATCAATACTATTTATTAAGTTCAATAAGCTTAAAAAATATATGGGTAATCATAATACTGAATCACCAATGGAAGTAGATTTAGAGGTTTATAATACAACCGTAAGGATTAGAAGGGCTGTGCTTAAAGCAAGTCAATGTACACCTTGGGAAAGCAAATGTTTGGTGCAGGCATTAACTGTACAGAGGATGCTTAAATGGAGAAACATAAGCAGTACAATTTATCTTGGAGTTAATAAGGATAAAGATAATAAGATGCAGGCTCATGCTTGGAGTAGAGTTGGAGAAATTATAGTCACTGGAGGAGAAGTAAAGGATGCTTTTACCCAAGTGTCAAAATTCTCAAGTTAATAGCAAGGAGCTGACTTTCAGTCCCATCCAAGCACCCCGGGGGTCCAGATTTTTCCAATTTCTGTTTCGGCAGGAGCGGATGCATTGTCTGAAGCAGCGTCGGATTTCTTGTCAGCATCTTCAATAGTCTTCTGAAAATCGTTTACTTGGACATTACAGGGTTATTCCCGTTTATAAACAGATGTTAAAATTACACCATGCAGTTGCCCGGTCAAATCAAGATTGCAACAGCCATAGACATGCTAATGACTAATCCTGCAGATGGAGAGACAGTTGCATATATTCATATAGATACAAACGGTAAAGTTAAAATTACATTCACCGCCTATCCAAGCCAAGATTCGGATGTATATGGAGGGTTTACGCTGGACTGTCACTTTAATGAAAGCCAGATAGGAAATGTAAATCTGGTTACAATCTATTTCACTGTACCGGGGACTGGGGTAGTCCATGTAGGGCCTTTTAATTTCCAGCAACCGGATACAACTATTACAAAAAGCGGAGCATATAATTCAACCACAGATGAAATCACTTGGACAATAACTGTCAATAAAGAGGCGGTGGGACTTGATAATGCATCTGTTGTTGACACAATAAATAGTGGACAAGTATTAGTGGATAATTCTGTTGAAATTAACAGTACTCCTGCAGTTCTCGGAACAAACTATTCTTATGACAATGCTTCCAGAAACCTCACTGTAAATTTAAGCCGCATCACTTCACAGCAGGTGATAACATATAAGACAAGTGTACATAATGATCTGGCTAGTAAATCACAGGGAGCTTATAATTATACCAATACAGCCGCATTGAATTGTGATATTAACGGAACCCCTAAGAACTTTACTTCAAATACTGTAACTATACCGGTAACGGTTAAATATATCAGTAAAACAGGAACACTGACTTATACATTTCCCACAGGCAGCGGAAATACGGTTGTTAATAAAACGCCCACATATACTTATGGAAATTCTTATATTGATTGGACACTTAATATAAATTCAAAATTTAACATTGATATGAATGAAGAGACTATAACCGATACGTTGCAGGAGGGGCTTTCTCTTAATACTGATACAGTAGAATTATATGAGGCTACTGTCAATTCTGATGGAACTCTTACTGCAGGGGCTAAAGTTACACTTACTGCTGAAAATGTAAAATATGATCCAGACACCAGGAAATTATTTAAATACTGTTGAATTTAAGGGCGGCGCCGCAGACCAGACATCTTCAGGAACTCAAAACGGAGTCTGGTATGCCAGCGGAAGTGCATGGGGAACAGTTGAGATCAAAAAGCTGGATAATGATAGTAATGCCGTTAAAGAGGAGGTTGCATCTTCAGAAACTCAAAGCGCTACTAGTCAAGCTCAGAGTGGAATTTTAAGTCTTCCTGAAACCGGAGGATTTATGAACGCTACACTTTTGATTATTGCAGGGCTGATTTCGATCATTACAGGTATTGTACTGACATTAATGAAAAAAACAAAACATTAAAAAGATTAACAAATAAGTGAAAAAGAAGTGAATAAAAGCCCATTATAATATCAAAAGCCATGCATAAGTTGGACAGCAAGTCCTTTCTAATGCATGGCTTTATTCATAGAGGGGTAACAGAGTCAGCCCTTTTTGAGAATGTTATTGCAGATAATCTGGAGAATCTTCTTTAATATGCTTTAAGCTGTTTTCTTTAATAAAAGAATTGAAATTTGAGATTATATATTGCAGCACAAGTGATTCAAAAGGTATTCCGCTATTAAAATCATAGTCCTCCACTGCTTTTACAATACTGTCAAATCCTAAAAAAACTAAATATTGGTAGGAATAGCATGTCCCCAAAATATTATAAGTATTTGAATAAATTAAATCAATGTTATCAGTGCTGTCATTCAAGTAATCAGGAATTTTTCCCTTTTGAATCGGCAGTTTGGAAATTGCCATAGAGATTATGGGACTAAAGCAATGGGAAATTTTTTCAAGGGATTCAATATCACCTTTCTTACCATTTTTAATTAAATCTAACAAATTTTTATGCATTATACATACCTCCTTATATCTTTTCGTATAAGATATATACCAGGAAGAATAAATTTTTAACCTGTACTATTCGTGAAAAACCAAGAAGCAGAAACGCAAACTACCGGGTTTAGCCAGTAGTTACGATTTTTGCAGCCTACATCAGGTAGTCTTCGGGATCCAGCATTCCTTTCAGTTTCTTCAGTACAGAATTTTTCATTTTTACAGCTTTTGAATAGGGTATATTGCTGTAATCTGAATACTGTTTTAATGAGTGTTTTTTATAAAAAACATGCTGTATCAGCTGCTGTTCCTCATAACTGAGATTCTCAACAGCTTTTCTTATTTTTTGGGCAGCTATGCTTTTTACAATCCTGTCTTCCACAAACCCCATGGTGCAGGAAAGGGTATTTTCCAGCATATCACTGAGAATTAACGCAGATTTGCCGTCAGTTCTGGACTTTCTGTTGGATGTCCTTATGAGTGAACCCACTGAGTTTTGGATTGATCTAGTGGCATAGGCTACAAATCTATGCCTGGCTGTATCGTATTTTTCCAGGCAGTTGAACAGGCTTTCATAACATGCATTTTTAATGTCTTCAAATTCAAATCCGTTTACATAGGATTTTTTTGCCAGGTTCAGTATAAAGGGCTTGAATTCTTCAGCCAGTTCCTCTTTTGCTTTTTTGTCACCATTTTTTGAGAGCATTGCCAGTTTTTCAACTTTATTAAGATCCAATTTGTTACCTCCTTAAGGGTAAATTTTTTTGCTGAAACATATATTTTTTAAGGAGGTGATGATAATATATTTAATTCAATGTGTGCAATGTTGTGAGGAATGGCACACATCTTTAAGATATATAAGAGAGTGAGGATAAGATAAGTATAACATACAGGCAGAGAATTTTCATCTAAAATATGGTATATATGGAAGTATATTGGTGCTATTTTTTTGACAAATATTTTCTATTTAATATTCTAGCTTCGTGTAGTCCAATGGAAAGTGCTCCAATGATGATCTCCGCAGCTTCCGGTGAAAGGGGCTCCCCCCCTAAATTAAGGCCTTCAATGTCCGATAATAAATCCTTTCTTAATTCTTCAATTCTTTTTTGGATGTCTTTCTCATTTTTTTCAGATAAGTATCCAAAGTCAGTCATAAGTTTCTTGTATGAAATTTTATAAGCTTCACTTATACGTCTCAAGGTATCTGGAGTAGGGCTGGCAGGAGCATTATTTCTTGGATCTGCCCCTTTTTCTAAAACATTTAAGTATGTATGGCTGATTCCCATGAGTTTTGCAGCATCTCTTAAGCTTAATCCCAACTCCTTTCTTTTAAATATCAACAAATTTTCGAAATTTTCCATCATTATTCCACCTCACAATTATAATAATAGAAAATTTGGAAAAGAGAAAGAGGGCTTTAACGGGAAATAAATATAAGTTTATTTGACATTATATGTAAAACGAGTTAAACTTTTTAACAAGGAGGTGCTCGTAATAATATGGAATGGTGCACCAATGGACGATATAATCATTGAATCTATCAGACTTTGTTGCAGTACTGAAGATGAAATTATTTTATTATTTTTGTAAAACCTGATTAACAAAACAGTGATTGAGGATATTAATAAATGATTTAGGAGGAGCAAAATTTGGATGAGAAACAACTGATCAGAGTATTGAACCAGTATTCATTCCATGTCATGGCTGTTCAGGGAAGTGTTAAGGTCAAGCTTCAGAACGGCACCGTCAGGGAAGCGAATTCTGATGAAAAACTCCAGTATTTAATGGAAAAATGGTTTATAACCATGTCAGAGCTTGAGGATATAAATATTAGTCTTAAGGGGAGATATTTATCTTAGATTCATTTAATGTAAAAAACGTCAATATACTGAAGGCAGTATATTGACGTTTTTTACAAGTTGTTAAATTGCTCATGTATTACAAATAGTGTATAATTGAATAAGCTGTAACATCAGGAGAAGAAGAGCTGCTGGTTGCTAAAGGAGGAAAAAAATGAAGGTAATAATATTGGCAGGTGGAAGTGGTACAAGGTTATGGCCCCTAAGCCGTGACAGATATCCTAAACAGTTTATAAAGCTGCAAGGGGACAAGCCATCCTTGTTTCAGGAAACATTTAACAGAAGTTTATTATTGGCAGATTTAGATGACATATATGTAGTTACCAATGAAAAATATAAGTTTTTAGTTATGGGCGCAGTTGAAGAATTAGGTTATAAGTATAATGAATCCAATATTCTTGTTGAGCCTGAGGCTAAAAATACCCTGCCGGCGATTTATGCCGGAGTTCATGAAATAGCTAAGAATGGAAATGACTCTGTAGTTGTGTTCCCCTCTGATCACAAGATTTTAAAAGCTCAGGAATTTGCAGATATTATTAAGGCTTCTGAGGCCTTGACTGAAGATTCAATAATAACCTTTGGTATCCAGCCGGATGGACCTAATACCGGATATGGATATATTGCACCGGGAGAGGAAAAATTGAACGGATATCAGGTAAAGGAATTTAAAGAAAAACCTGAATATGAGGTAGCTGTTACTTATGTTGAAGAGGGTTATTACTGGAATGCAGGAATATTCATGTTTAATGCAGAGTTTTT
>JBEHWK010000204.1:0-5148 GCA_040217795.1 Clostridiaceae bacterium | reverse complement strand
CCAGTGTGCGGAAAGGTACCTGTCACTTCTTTATGACAGACTGCATAAAGAGATATACAACTGCCCTGTGTTACAGGCAGATGAAACTCCGGTTTGCGTCAGCAAAGATGGTCGATCTGCTGGTGCCAAGAGCTATATGTGTTATGTGCTGAGTTTACTTCCAAGGATTCGTGTTCAAAAACACCTTTTATATCAAAGGGTTTCATAAAAAACTCGTAACATAATAATCTAATCTCCTGTATGATGTGATTGTAGTAGTAGCATCAATTAAAGGAGGTTCTTTATGTTAAAAGAAGAAAAAAATTGTGTCGAATTGTCAAAGGAATTATTAGCAGAAATGCGTGCTGATGGATATTCCTGCAGAAGTGTAGATACTCACTTCAGATCTGTTTACAATTGCTTGATCAAATTCTGCGATGAACATTTTGAAGGAGTGTATTCTGTTGAAGCAGGAGAATCTTTTATGATGAAAATCAAAAGGAAAAAGTTATCAAAGGATCAAACAGCTCTATACCGGAATTCTATTGAACGGCTAAATCATGCAGTATCTGGAAATTTCCATTGGAGACCAGAAAAAAACACTTAAAACCTTTTGAATCTTCCAGTTATGATAGTATTATTGCTAAGTATGAATCGTATCTTTTCCAAACTGGAAAAACGAATACCAATGTTAGACACCATATCCATTCAGTCTCCAGATTTTTGGCACATATGGAATCAATCGGAATCGTGGATATCTCTATGATAAAAGCGGAGCATGTTCATGAAGAATTCAAAGCCGCAAACGACAAAGCAGGATTTCACAAGAAAATAAAAATGTTCTTCCGCTATGCTTATAAGTATGAACTTATCGAGAACGATATAAGCTGTTGGATTCCTTCAATACCACGGCATAAGCCCGTTCCCACTGTTTATAAAGCAGAAGAAATAGAGAAGATTCTAAGTTCAATAGACCGGACTAGCTGTATCGGAAAAAGAGATTACTGTATTGTTCTGATAGCTGCGAAATTGGGAATAAGATCCTGTGATATTGCTGGATTAAACCTTGATGCCATCCATTATACAGAAGGAATTATCAGACTTACACAGCAAAAGACAAATGTTTCAATAGAATTTCCGATATTGCCAGAAATATCCACAGCGCTGGATGATTATTTAAACAATGCAAGACCTGACTCCGATCTTCCTAATGTTTTCTTAACTAAACCACGACCAGTTGCCTCTATTTTAAGTACTCAAGGGATTTATGCCATTGTATCGGAAGCAATTGCTAAATCCGGTATTGACACAGCTTCCAGAAGACATGGTGCCCATGCCCTTAGATCAAGTCTGGCATCACAACTTCTTAGTGATGGAAAAACTTACTCAGAAATCCAGCAGGTTTTAGGGCAGACTTCACTTGATGTTGCACAACACTATGTTCGTGTGGAAACAGAGCGGTTGAGGGAATGGGCTCTTGAAGTACCAGATTTTCATGATGAAGCTGTTATCTTTTTCTTGAAGGGCAGGTGATCCGACAAATGGATAATATTACTGCGTTTAAAAGCTGCCTTACGGAAAAATTGGATACCTATCTGGAACTAAGAGAAAGTCAAGGACACAAAGCTTTAAAAGAACGTCACATTTTTATATCTCTGGATAAGCATCTACAGAATGCAAAATTTAATGAACAAAAACTCCCTGCCTACATTATAGATAGCTGGCTTTCCTCTCTCCCTGAGAAACTGAATGTTAATACTGTAAATGTCTATATTTCGCACTATATACAGTTTGCAAGATATCTACAGTCATTGGGGTATACTGCATTTATCCCAGAAAAATCAATCGGCAACAAGAGTTATGTTCCATATATTTTTCGTGATGAAGAACTGCTATCTCTTGTGAACTCGGCAGATGATATGCTGGCCTCTACTTCCGAAAAGCATCGCCACAATGCTGCGTGTTATACTGTAATGTTGCGGATGTTTATCGGTTGTGGTTTTCGTCTAAATGAAATCCGACTGCTGAAAACAAAGGATGTGGATATAGATCATGGTATTATATTGGTCAAAAATGCAAAAGGGAACAAAGACCGGAATGTTCCCATGCATGACTCACTGACAAAAATCTTACGAATCTATTCTCAAAGCGGTTATCCACAAAAGGAAAATTGGTTTTTTCCATCACTAACTGGAAATCCAATTTCTAGTTCATGGATAAGAGCTGCATTTTTGAAATGTATTCAGCATATAGGAATTGAGAAACCAGAACTTCCAAAACATTCACGAAATATTTGTCTACATTGTCTACGCCATACGTATGCGGTAGCAGCTCTTCGCCAATTGGAAAGAAAAGGCACTGACCTGTATAGCGAAATACCGATTCTTTCGACCTATATGGGACACGAAAATCTTTGCGGTACTGAGCACTACCTTCATATGACAGTTGAAAACAGTCAGGATATCTTATCTATGATGGAAGAGTATAATAAAGGGCTGTTCCCGGAGGTATCAGAATGAAACAGACACTATTTATAAAGCAGCTTGCAGAATATTTCGATGTATATTTGCCATTAAATAAGAAGTGCTCAAAGAACACAATCGTTTCATATGCAGACGGTTATGTTACTTTGTTTCAATTCTTTAATGAAGAAAAATGTAAAAAGCATTACCAGATTCAATACTCTGACATAACTGCGAAAACTATGGATGAGTATATACTATGGATGCAAAATAAAAAGTATTATAGCGCAGCATCACAAAAACAACGCATCTCTTCATTATCATCTTTTTTGAAATATGCTTCCAGACGTGAAATGAATGCGCTTAGTGCGTACAATGCTGTATTCCAGACAGAGACACCTAAGGTTCCAAGAACATATATCAGTTATTTTACGTCTGAAGAGATCAAAGTTTTACTAAGTATGCCTAAACATTCAGGTAAGTCAGGATACCGTGATGTAACATTACTTGCTCTATTGTATGATTCTGGTGCAAGAGCACAGGAAATATGTGATCTAGTGATAGGAGATGCAACTTTTGCCCAAACTTCCTGTATCCTTCTACATGGGAAAGGTAATAAAACACGTGAAATCCCTATATCTTCAGAAGTAGCTAAACTTATAAAAAAATATATGACAGACATAGGAAAGAATATAAAGGATAATCGAGATGAGCATCTTTTTCCAAGTCAGCGTTCAGATAAAATAACAACAGCATGTATCAGAAATCTTGTGCAAAAGTATGTTGATGAGTCTAAATCAAAGAATCCGAAACTATTTAATGAAGGACATTACTCCCCTCATAGTTTTCGACACAGCAAAGCAATTCACATGTTGGAAGCTGGAGTACCACTCATTTATATTAGAAATTTTTTAGGACATGAATCCATTCAAACAACAGAAATATATTTGCGAATGCACCAGAGTTCTGTATCAAAAATATTGAAAGAAAAGAAATCTGAAACTATGATTCCTAAAACAAATGAATCATCAACTTCAGAAAATAAGGAAATGCCTGATTTTATTAAGAAATCGAGATAAATAATTATGTTATGAGTTTTTGTATGAAAGGTCTGTTTATACTGCTTTTTTTGTGCTTCAGCCTTTCGTGCAAACTCAGCACATAACAAATATATGATTTGCTGGATGCTTTCTTTCCTTTCTCCTTGTTTACCTGCCAGGTTGTTTCATCACTCATGATAACTTCGTATTTCAGCAACTGCTTATGCATCATTTCATATAGCGGCTTCAGCCAATATTCGGAACTTCGTATTAGCCAGTTTGCCATCATGTCTCTTTTAAGTTCAGCACCCATTCTTCTGAAATCTTTTTCCTGTCTATATAGTGGTACTGACATCATATACTTTTGATACATTATCCATGCTACACTTGAAGGTGATGCAACGGAATGGGCCAGCACAGGTGCTGGTACCGGTGCACTGCAGATCATATCGTATGGATTTTTATCGTTTTTCCCACATTCAACGCACTTGTATGCATATTGGATGTAGTCCTTTATTATAAGCTTTGCAGGGATATATTCCATCTCAGATCTTACTTTTTTCTTTCCAATTACTTTAAGATCGCTGCCGCAGGCTCCACATACAGCATCTTTATCATTAAGAACACATTCAACAACCTCATGAGGCAGCATTTTTATTAATTTTTCTCTGTCACCTTTTTTTCTAACAGGTCTTTTGTGTTCCTTAATATTTATAACTTTACCTTCAGACTGTTCAATATTTGGGTCAAATGACTCATCAAAAAGAAAACATTGTCCTTCTATCTTTGGTGTTTTCTCGCTAGATGCACCAAAACGCTGTTTTGATGCATGCAATACCGCCTGAGTAAGAACTTCTACATTATGCTCCAGTTGGTTCACCTTCTCCTGCAGTTTTCTGTTTTCACTTTCAAGTTGTCTGATACGTTGATCTTTTTCATCTGAGGACTGCATGTGAAGGGGCTCCTTTCTGGTTAATATGTTGATTATATTATACCAGAAAAACGGCTATTTTACTAGCTTTTCAAGGTTTTTAAAAAATCATCCCTGTTGTGTCAATACTCTCTCGATGTGCTTTTTTCTGATCAATTTGCAGACCATCAAGAAGCCATTCCATTTGACGTTTTGTTATGTCACGTACTTCACCTTCATTTTTGGGCCATTGAAATTTCATATCGTCAGAAAGAAACTTTGTTACCAGGATAAAACCGTTTTTGTCCCATCGGAGCGCTCTAAGAGAGCTATGCCGCTTATTACAGAACAAGAAAACACTTGTACCGGAGTATGGATCAAGCTTGAATTTTAATGAAACCAATGAGGCAAGTCCGTTTTGCTGCTTGCGGAAATCGGTGGCACCGAGCGCAAGATAGATATGCTCCGCCCCATCGGCTATATGATGCATCATAATTCCTGCAGAACCTTCATTAGTCCTGCTAAAGAATCTTGATTAAAATTGCTTGGAATTGTCACCTGTACATTCTTATAAAATAACTGAAAATCATCAGCTTTGGCTGAACTCGATGCTGCATTTTCAACCTTCGAAACAATTGGAGTAATTTCAACAAATTTCATTTCTTCGTCCGATTTTTGCTTTTTACTTATGCGATGTTTCCAATAATGATACTTATGTTTGCTGATTTCATTCTTTTTACACCATTCCTCAATTGTC
>JBEHWK010000203.1:0-5367 GCA_040217795.1 Clostridiaceae bacterium | reverse complement strand
CTGTCGGACCATGCATACTTGCTATGCGAATGGCTTTTGATAAGTTTAAAATTTTCCCTGGCAAGATGTTGAAATTCATTGCTGATGGCTATAGCGCTTATCCTTTAGCAAAACAACAGTTTGAGCTGGAAGAAAATAAGCGCTTTGATCTCACCCAAGTAATTGGACTCACTAATGATGATGCAGTATCTGAAGAATACCGTTGGGTTAAGCAAGTTGTAGAACGCTTAAATCGTACTTTCAAATACTCGTATCGCGTTACCTGCAGTTACGGCAGCCAGGATGGCGCTCTTTACGGGGTTTCGCTTTGGGTTGCATACTATAACTTTCTGCGTCCACATCCTTATAATTATTGGCGACCATTAAATGAGATTGATGAATTAAAACATGCTGATAATATGCCCGCTAAATGGCAAATGCTAATCATTCTCGGTCAACAGACCATCTTGAATATGCAAGAAAATAAATGTCCATGATCTAGTATTAGATTACAAATATTGATTACATTTTTTGCCTCCGTTACCGAAGGTCTTTTTTTGCATGCCCTTAAATAGCATTTTACTGGTGAATAAAACCACTTAATGGGTTTTATAACTAAATTTAAGAATAACTTTTTAAACAGCGTTTTTTCATACGTCACTTTACACTATCCAAATATTTTCATTAAAATTATAATCTTTGATTTTTTCTGAAACTGACTTTTTGGCCTGCAGAATATATTCTTACTTTTTCAGCCCCTGATACTATCCTGTAGGTACGAGGATTATCTTTAATTACAAATCCAGACAGTTGTTCAATTCCGTAATCAAAAAACACAGGTGCTAGTGGAGTTCCTGGACCCACCATGGTAATTCGTTTGGCGTTCTTTGACAATTCCAGCATTCTGGGCAATGTTTTGTCCATAAGACTCGAACAAGTTAAATAAACATAGTCACATTGGGGCAGCAAATACTCGCTGGCGGATATAGGATAGTCCCCCTCCTTAGGGTCCCATTCGATAATAGAAAGATCACATATTGGCTCAAAGAGATTTTCCAGGTGTGGAAAATGCCCAACCACAGCAACTTTTTTGCCCTTTATCTCATTTTGAGACATAATAAAGGGATCATTCAATCTGTCCTCTACCAACTTGTAATCTGAAAATTCCACTCCATTTTTTCTTGCCACCTCCGGATTGTTATAATAGGCATTTATTGCAGCAACTCCAATTGAAGCTTCAACAAAATTCCATGACTTTGCACAGGTTGCAACCTCACGCAGGGTTGCTCCAATCAAATTTTTTGTAAACATAGGCATTCTGGTTTGATAATTACGAAAACCTGACACTCCTGATCCGTTTCCACTGCGGACATAGGATCTTCCACTTCCGCTTACAAGATCATCAACTACTAAATTCTCTGGAATTCCCTTTATCAAATCATCATATATTTCCCACATAACACACACTCCTTTTCACTACCTAAGTAAATCTTCCGTTATCAGTTCACCACCACGAAGACGGCTGCGGAGCATCATCATTGTATTATCAAGCTTTTCAATGGATGCAAGGCTTTGCCTTTCAGTATCAGAAATTTCGATGACCTTATATATTCCGCCACTTTTAATAACAATTCGTTTTTCAGCGCTAATGGCCAGCAGTGGATCATGGGTGGAAACAAAAATGATCTTTTCCTTTTTGGCCAAAAGCTCAATAGCCTGACGCCTGTCAATTCCCGCATTTTCAATCTCATCAATGAGTACGATGGGCGATTGGCTCATATAAGCGGTGTCTGCAATCATAAGAGCTCTGGATTGTCCGCCGCTTAGCTGAGTGACTTTTGTGTTTTCAGAGAACTTTTCTCCTGCTAATTCATTTGCACACTCAAAGCACTTCTCAACCACCTTGTCGGCATCAGGCGTCAATCTGCTTTTAGCGTGCATCTCCAAAAATTCACGAACAGTAAGATCCATAACAAAATTCATATTTTGCGAAAGCTGCGCCACCAGTTTGCCTTCCATTTCAAAACGCTGAATTTCATCAACTTCGACTCCGTTTACCAGTATTTTTCTGCCCGTTGGAGTATCTCCCTGAGCAAGACACTCAATATCGCTTAACAATCTGCTTTTGCCGGATCCTGTGGGCCCCACAATGCTGATAATTTCCCCTGAAGAAATAGTAAGGTCGATATTTTCAGGCTCCTTTAATTTATTAAAACCGCCTATTATAGTTATGGACGAAACAGTGTCAGATGAAGCTTCAGTCTGTGTAAGTGTTTCAAGGAACTCACAAAAGTTCATCAGGACCCTATGCCTGTCCAATCCAAATTCAATTAAGCTTTCCTCATCGGCTTCCTCAAGGGCCTGGAACAGAGGCAGTCCCTTTGGAATAGTATCCAAACGGAAATTTGCCAAGAAGTCTGCAGCAATAGGATATACCTCTATTACCTCCTCAAGGCTTCTTTCATTTACGAAATTCATTAATTCTTGCATCATCATATCTTTTTAAACTCCATCTTTTTCATCATTCCCATCTGGTAGGCCACTCCTATTTTCGTTTCCCCGGTGCAATAGGAACACACCGCTGCAGGGGTTGTAAACCTAAGCCTCGAGTCCGTAAGGGAATGAATATCTCTGGTTTTCTTCATATATTTTGACAGTAAAAACGTGCCCTGGCCGGTAATTCCGTTAACAAATACCACTTTTGCTGATGTATTCATCTGCTTAATATTAAAAGCAAACACTTCACGTTCTGCCTGAGAAACAATATCCCCCTTTGTAACTACTATAATATCGGCAAATCTCAGCATGGGGCCTATCTTTCGCGGAGTATTTATACCCGACAGATTATCTATCACACACACTGAAAGTATCCCGTTAATATACGGAGAACAGCGGTTACAGAGACCGGCACTCTCTGTTATGAGCATTTCAAAGCCGGATTGCATTCCCCACTGAATAGCATCCTCAATATTGCTGACAAAATAATGGTCAGGACATATTTTCCCGGAAAACCCTGTCTCTACAGGAATATCCGCTTCAATATAGCGTTGACTGTCAAATGAAGTAAGACAATCGAATTTTACAACTCCAACACTGCCCTTAGGCATATCCATACATTCAATCAGCTTTAAAATTACAGAAGTTTTTCCCGAAGATGGGGGTCCGGCAACAGTTATGAGTTTCATTTCAATCCTCCTTTTCTTATAGCATTATATACAATTATGTAACTTTTGTATCTTTTTTGTAACAATTTATACACAAATACTATAATGCAAACAAACATTTGTCAACACTTTGTGACATAACATAACAAAACATGATAATAATATAATACTTCTCTACAAACAAAAGTCAGCTAGCATACTTGTGCATACCTAACCAAAATAGATAAACTTTTCCTTAGTTTTTACATCATATTTGTTAATAGTAAACATATTAATATTCATAAAATTTTTTTAAAAAGGACCAGCCATCTAGCTCAACCCACTGTCCGAAAAGAAAGAAATTTCAAAGTTTTGGTAAAACTCTTGCTCATGACGTTACGTCATATTGTATAATTTGAGTATGGAGGTAAGGCAAATGAAAAATAAAGATTTAATGACAGCAGGCGAGGTTGCAAAGCTTATGGATATAACTGTTCGAACGCTGCAATACTACGACAGGGAGGGATTGCTTGTACCATCTTTCAGAAGTGATGGCGGCAGGCGACTTTATACAAAAAAAGACGTGGTAAAGCTCCATCAAATATTATCTTTTAAATATTTGGGTTTCTCTTTGGAGGATATTAAGCACAAGCTGATTTCCCTTGATAACCCTGATGATGTTGTAAAAGCGCTGAATTCTCAGGAAAAGGCATTGAAATCTCAAATTGAAGAATTAAAGGAAGCAGTATCTGCGGTGCAGTCCCTGAGAGATGAGGTATCACTTATTCATGAAGTGGATTTCAATAAATATGCTGATATAATTGCACTTATTCGTCAAAACAATGAGGGATATTGGGTTGTTAAATTTTTTGATGACAATCTCCTGACGCACATTAAAGACAGATTTGCCGAACAGCCTGACTTTGGCCGTTCACTCTTTAACAAATGGAAAAGTATGTGTGATGAGATCATACAGCTTAAAGAACAGAATGAAACTCCCGAAAGTGGGAAAGGACAACAGCTTGCAAAACAGTGGTGGTCCCTGATAATGGATTTCACTGGAGGAGATATGAGCATCCTCCCTGATATTATGAAGTTTAACGGAACCAAACATGGATGGAGCGAAGAAATGCAGAAAAAACAGCAAATAGCTGATGAGTTTATAGGAAAGGCGCTGAGTATATATTTTCAAGCTTGTGGTGCACAAAATCCATTTAAAGAGGAGGGGTATAATGACAATAACAATAAAGGTTGAGAATCTGATAAAAAGCTATGGCCAAAATGAAGTTATTAAAGGAATATCCTTTGATGTAAGAAAAGGCGAAGTCTTTGCACTTTTGGGCACTAATGGAGCAGGTAAAACCACCACCCTGGAATGTATCGAGGGTATCAGAAAATATGAAGGAGGGAAAATTTCAATTGATGGCAGCTTTGGGGTACAGCTCCAGTCATCTACCCTGCCGGCTAATATAAAAGTCATTGAGGCGTATACGCTGTTTTGCAAATGGAATAAATCAGATATAGACCTATCCATTTTTGAAAGTCTTGGACTATCAGAAATAAAAAACAGCCAGTATTGTCAATTGTCTACAGGACAAAAAAGGCGTCTGCATCTTGCCCTTGGGCTTATAGGCAGCCCGGATATCATCTTTCTTGATGAACCAACTGCCGGACTTGACGTAGAAGGAAGAGCAGCACTTCATGAGCAAATCAGAAAACTTAAAAGCTGCGGCAAGACAATCGTTCTGTCAAGCCATGATATGGCTGAAATAGAAAGTTTATGTGACAGACTAGCCATATTAAAAGACGGCAAAATAGCTTTTACGGGCACTGTGGCAGAGCTTACCAGGCAGGTACATCCAGTAAGCAAACTGCAGATCAAAACGGGCAATCCTGTTGGAAAGGCTGATTTCATCCATTCCACATATGTAGAAACTGAAAATGACTATTACACATTTATAACTACGAATATCAGCGATGGTCTAATGGAAATATTGACCTTTCTTAAAAGTTCATCCAATCCTGTATTTGATATCAGGATTTTACATCAATCTTTGGAAGAAAGTTTTTTAGGTATTGCAAAGGGGGAAAAATAATGAGTGCGTTTTTATATGGTATATTGCTTCAGTGGAAGCTTGATTTAAGAAATAAGGGTATTCTGCTCACATACTATGTGGTGCCGCTGGTATTCTTCGGCTTTATGGGTGGAATATTCACTTCAATAACACCTGACACAAAGAATACA
>JBEHWK010000202.1:0-5367 GCA_040217795.1 Clostridiaceae bacterium | reverse complement strand
TGATGTATATATATTTATGCTTACAGCCAAGGGAGAGCTGAACCAGAAAATAGAAGGGCTGAATATGGGAGCAGATGAATACCTGGTAAAGCCTTATAGTCCAAGGGAACTTACTGCAAGGGTTAATGCCTTATTCAGAAGATTATCTTCAGATGGAGGAGCCTCTGGTGTGTGTTTTGATGACGGCAGACTGAGCATTGATTATGAAAAAAGATCTGTAAAAATAAATGGAATAGAAATTTCATTTACTCCAAACGAGTTTAATATATTGTACGCATTAGCTGTAAATAAAGGGAGGGTTCTTTCAAGAGAGCAGCTTATAGATAAAATAGCAGGTGAAGATTTTGATGGCTATGACAGAACAATTGACGTACATATTAAAAATATACGAAAAAAGATTGAAGAGGATACAAAAAGGCCCAGGTATATACTGACAGTAATGAAAGCAGGATATAGGTTTGGTGGTGATAAATAAATGCAGAGCATCAGGAAAAGGATGAGTATTTTATTTGTTGCATGTTCAATTGCTGCAATAGTTATTGTTGCAGCGTTTGTAAATGTAACCATTATTAAAAAGTTTGATGAATATATGATTCAAATTCAAAATAAAAGGTATGAAAATGTGGTGTCGTATTTTCAGGAAGTGTATAAAAGAGATGGAAAGTGGAGTGGAAATTCAGGTACAGAACTTATGCATGAGGCATACATGGGAAATTACTACTTAACCCTTCTTGATGAAAACAAAAATACAGTATGGGGAATGGATGCAAACGAAATTAAGAATAATGTAAAAAGCACTACCATGGAGGTTAAGAGCAGCGGGGTATATACCTCAAAGAGATTTGAAATCAATGTTGAGGGCAAAACAGTGGGGTATGTAGATATAGGCCAGTATTCATCTGTATTGATGTCTGAAGAAGATGTGAACTTTAAGGAAATAATAAATAAAAGCATTGGTATAAGCTCAGGTATAGCATTGATAATCGTCATAGGAATAAGTCTTTATTTCTCAAAACAGTTTTCGGAACCCATCAAGGAGGTTGCAAATTTGTCAGTAAGCCTGTCTAACGGCCATTTTAACACAAAGTCGGGAGTGGAAAGCAATATAGAGGAGATTGAAAATCTGAGGGGAAGTGTCAATGTATTGGCTGAAAAGCTCAGGCATCAGGACATGCTGAGGAAAAGGCTTGTATCGGATATAACCCACGAGATAAGGACTCCTTTAAACGTGCTTCAGAATAACTTGGAAGCCATGATAGATGGAATTTTTCCTGTTACTGACGAAAGACTCATCAGCCTTAATGATGAGGTGGTAAGGTTTGGAAGACTCCTAAGCAATCTAGAGGTATTAAAAGAATTTGAGTCAGAAAGCATAAAACTTAACTTTGAAGAAATTGCTTTAAATGATGTGTTACAAGGTTTATACAGTGATTTTTATATAGCTGCAAAAAATAAAAATATAAGAATGAATTATTACATGAAGCCAGATGAAGATTATAAAATAACAGGAGATAAGGATAAGCTTAAACAGGTTTTTGTAAACATAATGTCAAATGCCATTAAGTTCACTGAAAGCGGAGGCAGCGTGAACATTAATTTGTATTGTGACAGGAAAAATATCATTGTGGAATTTATAGACAGCGGAATAGGGATTAAGCAGGAGGATTTGCCTTATATATTTGAAAGACTGTATAGGGGAGACAAAAGCAGAAATGAAATAGAAGGAAGCGGAATAGGACTTACTATAGCCAAGAGCATACTGAACCTGCATTCAGCAAATATAGAAATAGAAAGCAGTGAGGGGAAGGGTACCAAGTTTATAATCCGTTTCACTAAAAATAAATAGTTATTATGGAAGAAACAAGGAATTCTACATATGTTCTTCATAAGATTTAATTATTATATATCTGAAAGCAGAGTTATTTAAAAATTATTTATGGAGGGATTACATATGGCAAATAAGTCATTAAAAATAGAGGGTATGACTTGTGCAGCATGTGCCAAAGCTGTAGAGAGAGCCACAAGGAAACTTGATGGAGTTGTGGAATCAAATGTAAATTATGCAACTGAGAAATTAAACATCAGTTATGAACCTTCAAAGGTGAGAGTATCTGATATAAGGAAGGCAGTGGAAAAGGCAGGATATAAAGCAGTTGAAGAAGAAAGCACTACTGTTGATGAAGATAAGTTAAGGAAAGAGAAAGAAATAAAATTGTTATGGAAGAAATTTATTATTTCTTTAATATTCACATTGCCGCTTCTTACCATTGCGATGTCAAGCATGTTGGGTGAAAAAATCGGATACAGTCTTCCGGCATTCATTGATCCAATGTTAAATCCAAGAACCTATGGAATAGTACAATTAGCTCTATCAATTCCTGTTATGATAGCAGGAAACAGATTCTTTAGTGTTGGGTTCAAATCCTTGTACAGAAGAAGTCCAAATATGGATTCTCTCATTGCAATGGGTACTTCAGCAGCATTTTTATACGGAATATTTGCTGTAGTTCAGATATTCAGAGGAAATACAGATTATGTTGAAAACTTGTATTTTGAATCAGCAGCAGTCATTATAACTCTTATTACTCTTGGCAAGTATCTGGAGTCAGTTACAAAAGGAAAGACTTCAGAAGCCATTAAGAAACTCATGGGCCTTGCGCCAAAAACAGCCATTATCATAAGAGATGGCAAAGAAACAGAGATCAGCATTGAAGAAGTGGAAGTGGAAGATGTAATAGTAGTTAAGCCTGGTGAAAAGATGCCTGTTGATGGTGAAGTGGTTGAGGGAGTAACCTCTGTAGATGAATCCATGCTTACAGGAGAGAGTATACCGGTAGAAAAGAATGTTGGAGATAAGGTAATCGGTGCAAGTATAAACAAAAATGGATCAATAAAATATAAAGCAACAAGGGTGGGTAAGGATACAACTTTAGCTCAAATCATAAAACTTGTGGAAGATGCTCAGGGATCAAAAGCTCCAATTGCAAAGCTAGCTGATATAATTTCAGGTTACTTTGTTCAGGTCGTAATAGGGATTGCTCTTTTATCAGCTGGTGCATGGTATATATCAGGTGAAACCCCGGTATTTGCTTTAGTTATATTTATATCTGTCTTAGTAATTGCCTGCCCTTGTGCACTAGGATTGGCAACACCTACAGCTATAATGGTTGGGACGGGCAAAGGTGCAGAGTATGGAGTGCTTATAAAGAGCGGTGTTGCTTTAGAAACAGCCCATAAGATAAAAACAGTAGTATTTGATAAAACAGGAACTATTACAGAAGGCAAACCGAAGGTAACAGACATTGTTGTCGTAAATGGAATTGATGAAAATGAGCTGCTGCAATTGGCTGCATCTGCAGAAAAAAGTTCTGAGCATCCGCTTGGTGAAGCCATAGTAAAAGGTGCTGAAGAAAAGGGGCTGGAATTTAAAAAGTTAGATTTCTTCAAAGCTATTCCCGGTCTTGGAATTGAAGTTAAAATAGAAGGCAAAGATATTTTGCTGGGCAACAGGAAGCTTATGGTTGAAAGCAATATATCTTTTGGGAAGCTTGAAGAGGTTTCCGATAAGTTGGCCAATGAAGGGAAGACTCCCATGTATGCAGCTATAGATGGAAGAATGGCAGGAATTGTGGCAGTTGCTGATACTGTTAAGGAAAACAGCCGAAGAGCCATAGAAAAGCTTCATGATATGGGAATAGAAGTGGCAATGATAACAGGGGACAACAGGAGAACAGCTGAAGCAATAGGCAGGCAGGTAGGAATTGACAGAATACTGGCAGAAGTTCTTCCACAAGATAAAGCAAACGAAGTGAAAAAACTTCAGGGAGAAGGAAAACAGGTTGCAATGGTTGGGGATGGTATTAATGATGCTCCTGCTCTTGCACAGGCGGATATTGGAATTGCCATAGGCTCCGGTACAGACGTTGCAATGGAATCCGCAGATATAGTTCTTATGAGAAGTGACCTGATGGATGTGCCTACTGCAATTCACTTAAGTAAAAAGACTATTACAAATATAAAACAAAACCTGTTCTGGGCATTTGGATATAACACCTTGGGTATTCCTGTTGCAATGGGGGTTCTGTATATATTTGGAGGCCCGCTTCTGAATCCTATAATAGCAGCGGCAGCAATGAGTTTAAGCTCAGTGTCAGTTTTGTTAAATGCATTAAGGTTAAAAGGTTTTAAACCAGCAAGATAAAATTAAATAATAGGAGGAATGAGAGATGAAGAAAAAAGTATTTATTGAAGGACTGAGTTGTGGACATTGCGTTAATCATGTAAAGGAAGCATTAGGCGGACTTAATGGAGTGACAAATGTAGAAGTGAACCTGGAAGGAAAATATGCAATCCTGGATTCAAGCACAAATGTTGAAGACAAGGATATCAAAGCTGCAATTGATGATGCAGGTTATGACGTTGAAGGAATAGAAGCACTATAAATAAACAGGAAAAGGGCCGCAGAAGGTAAAATTAAATTCTGCGGCTCTTTCAAATATCAGGCAAGGGAGCAGGTTAAAAAGGTTCTTGACTTTGGTTGTGGGACAGGAACACTAGCGCTATTGGTTAAGCAATCTGTTTTATATTTCTTCATACCACCTTTATACAAATAATCTAAAATAATATCATAGAAGGTTATAAAAAAATATGAAAGGGAGGATAACATATGAATTTTTTAATTAATAACTGGTGGTACATACTTTTAGTTGGAGCATTCGCTTTATTAATGTTAAAAGGCGGAGGCTGCTGCGGCGGGCACTCTCATGGAGGTCATGACCACAGCGGACATAACCATTCAGAGAATCCTAAAGGAGATGTATAATATGATGAATTGGGGTTACAGTATGATGGAAGGATGGTTTTTCATGATGCTTTTTCCCGTAATCTTAATTGGTATAATTCTATTTGCAGTTATTCAAACATCAAGAAACCGTTACCGCTCAGCATCTTCAGGGCAAAACGACACCTCTTTTGATATTCTTAAGGAAAGGTTAGCTAAAGGAGAAATAAGTGTAGAAGAATATAATAGTAAGAAAGAGATATTAAAAAATAAGGATTTATAAGGATGTAAAAAGAGATCTTCCTGATTGGTTTCAGGCTGATCTCTTTTTTACTCGATTTTCTTCATATTTTATTAAAGGTTTTTATGCAGAAAATTAAATTCCTTTAACCTAAAGCACAAGAAGTCCCCTACCTCAAAGTTACCTTACTCACGAAGTGAGAGCATAGGTATGGGATGAATTGTTGCCCCCTTGAGGAATACCTACACATCTTGTATAATTGAGTAATGTAGGTCTTTGATAACTAGATATATGAGGTTGCATGGAGAAACCGTCAAATTCTGAATGCGAAAACCAAGCGATGAGT
>JBEHWK010000201.1:0-5404 GCA_040217795.1 Clostridiaceae bacterium | reverse complement strand
TTCGTAAACTTGTTGGAAATTGTATGATATAAAAGAGTAGTAGTCCACTGGTGGAACGCTGTATGAGCTCGAAAGACTCACGTACAGTGTGAAGGAGGGGAAAAGGCTAAGATAATATCAAAGCCTTACCTATTCTTATTCCAGCAGTATGTTGATTCCATTGCCAGTGAGCATACCTGCCATTGCCAGCCTGGGATTATTGTCATTTCTCACAAAAACTCCCAAAGCTGTGTTTATTACATATCCCCAGGTCATGACTGATATAATTGAGATATACGACCTGACCATAGGATAAGTCTCATCTGATGCTCCTAAAGCATAGGAAAACTCTTTTACAAATATAATCTGCAGAATGCTCAACATAGCAGATATCCCTGCAGCAAGTAACATAGACAAGGTAAATATACCATTTACATCTTCAGTATCCCCTTTTCCTAAGGAAATTGATACTATAGTTGCCCCTCCTACCCCAAAAAGCAATCCTAACGCAAAGTACAGACTAAATAAAGGAATTGATATATTTAATGCAGCCAATGCCTTATCTCCTATTCCTCTTCCTATAAACATAGTATCTATAAATATTAAAGAGGATATTCCCAGCATGCTTCCAACTGAGGGAACAAGATACTTTACCAATGTTTTTCCTGTTTTCCCCTCAATAATAAAATTAACTGATTCCTTCATTTCTGCTCCAGTCTTCTATTTTACTTATTATCCAAAGCCTTGTGCTTTCGTCGCAAAAAGCCCCTTCTGCAGCGTATCTTGTGAGAATTGCCACATCTTCAAGAGTAAATCCCGCTTCTTTTATTAGCTTGTTCATTTCTTCGGTCAATGATATCCTGGATACAGTTCTGTTATCAGTACTTACTGTAACTTTAATCCCCTGAAGGAAGTACTGCCTTATAGGATGCTCCTCTATGCTGTTTACTGCATTTGTATTGACATTGCTTGTAGGACACATTTCCAGAAAAATATTTTTATCTTTAATCAGACTGATTATATCAGGGTTTTTATACGCAAATACCCCATGTCCTATCCTTTCTGCTCCAGTTATGTTTATTGATTTTTCAATATTTTCTTCTTTCCCTGTTTCTCCTGCATGTATAGTAACATGATATCCTGATTTTTTCGCCACCTCAAAGACTTCCTTGCTTTCTTCAGGCGGAAAATCATGTTCATTTCCTGCTAAGTCTGCAGCTGCAACTCCTGAATTTAAAAATTTTGTCCCCCTCTTTATCAAATCCATGTTTTTATCCTCAGGAAACCCTCTCATGGCACAAAGTATAAGCCTGCTTCTGACTCCATACATTTTTTCTCCTTGTGAAAGACCTTCTAAAACTGCTTCAATAACCTCCTCAATGGTAAGACCTTTTTCCTGGTGAAAATATGGAGCAAACCTTACCTCTGCATAGATTACTCCGTCCTTTGCAAGATCCTCCATTAGCTCCCTGCTTATTCTTATGAGATTATCCTTAGTCTGCATGATTTTTATAGGATATTGGAATGATTCTAAATATTCCTTAAGAGAACTGCACTTACCCTTTATTCCAATTATCTTTTCAAAATCCCCGTAGTTATCAAATGGAACCTCTTCTCCCGATGCTGCGAGCAGCTCCCACATTGTTTCTCCCCTGACACTTCCGTCTAAATGCAGGTGAAGTTCAACTTTGGGCAATCTGCGTAATTTATTATAAATTCCCATTTTTAATCTCCTCTTTATCCAAATTATTTAAGAAGGCAGGAAGCTTTCCTCCCTTTCTTATTGCTTCAGCCTTATCCTTTAAAAGTTCATTGTCTCTCTCTAATGATTTCATATATTCTTTAGCCTTCAATTTTACTCTTCTTTCTTCCTTTAAATCTATTAAGAAATCCAATTCTTCTTTAAGGCGCTTGATTTCCTTTTGATTTGTGTTCATCTTATTATGGATATTTTTAATATCCCTGTCAATGCTTTCACTTGCACCTTTCCAATAGTTCTCTTCAGCATTTTTTAATCTTACTATTTCACTTTTTGCACTGACTTGAGATATTTTTCCCTCTCCTGCCCTTGCTTCTATTTCTTTTATGTAACTTTTAAGAAGTTCCTTTGATTTTGACCTGTTATTCAGCTTTTCTTCCCAGGCCTTTTCTATATCTTTCTTCAGTAACCTCTTACAATCTATTATTTCTCTGTAATTAAGGTCTACTTGACTGTCCAGCATCCTGTTTCTTTTTTCAATATTATCTAAAAACCATCCTTGAACCCTTGCTTCTTCCGGTCTTGCTATAGCTGTAGTTTTTCTGAAATTGTCTGCTGCAGCAAGACAGAATATCAAAACAAGGACTATAAGAATAAGGACTAATTTGTTTTTCAAAAAAACCACCCCTTAATGCAGGAATAAAGGGTTTTATAGGGTTGCTTTACCGAAACTTAACTTATGCATGTTGAATTCTTCGAGAATTAAAAGAAGAAGCGGCATGCATAAGTTTTTAGTTGAGGTTGTAACCCTATATAGAGTTACTTTACCGAAACTTAAAACCCTCACATTAATAGTGTGGATATTTTGATAATATTAAATTCTTACTTTATATTTAATTTTTTAAAACTGAAAGTTACGTCACCTTCATTGATTTCACAAATACAAAAACATGCTTTTCTGTCATAAGACAATCCTAATGATCCTGGATTTATTATAGTTTTTTCTCCATAATGCCCTACCATCATAGGGAAATGTGTATGACCCATTAGAACATAGTCCACGGTGGACTTATAATCTGCTAAAAATTCATTTATTGTTCCTCCATTATATAGCAACGGTATGTCTGTATTTGAATTCTCCCTTGAATGTACCATAAGAAAACTTATTCCTTCTATTTTTACAATTCTTTTTACCGGCAATTTTCCTAATACAAGAATGATATCCCTGCCTAAGAGTTCATAGTCAAAGGCTGTAAACATATTTTCATGATTCCCTTTAATATTTATAAACCTGCTGTCATTAAAAACTTTTTTAAATACCTCCTTAGGAAATTCTCCCGCTAAAGTGTCACCCAGATTCAAAATAATATTTATTTCTTCCTTTTCAATATATTCAATGAAAAAATTCAAAGCACTTAAATTTCCGTGAATATCTGATACAATTGCAAATTTCATACCATCACCTCATTCCCGAGTTACCATATTTAATAATTGATTTTTAAATATACACAACATTTCTTAAATATAGATTAAGTTTTGTTAAAATTTTGAAATACCTATTGCAAACATTTACTTTCGTGATACAATATATAATATACCTACTGAAGGGAGGATAATTATGGAAATAAGAATTAAGTATTCCAAAGAATTGGTAGAACAATGTCTTGAAACTGTTGAATAAAAATAACCGAAAAGATAACCTTCGGTTATTTTTATTTTTTCAACTTTTCCATAAGCTTCTATATCCTCTTTCCTGATATATTCTCATGGTGGACTTTGTTAACAACATTATATCAATCCTGTATAAGATTATTTTATCATATTTGCTATTCTTTAAAAACTAAAAAGAGGCCTGAGCCTCTTATTGTGATGTATAGAAAATCTGTGTAGCATAATATCTTCCGTTGCTGTAATAGATCCCTACACCTATTTCTTTATAGTTTGGAGAAAGGATATTAGCCCTGTGTCCCGGAGAATTCATCCATTTTTCAACTGTATATGAACCGCTTGGTGTCATTCCTGAAGACATGTATATATTTTCCCCCACATTGGAATAATTAAATCCATTACTTCTTACCATTTGGGCAGGATCCCCATAAGTAGGAGACACATGAGAAAAATAGTTTTTGTCGTACATATCCTTGGACTTCATTGCTGCTAATTTGCAAAGCCCGTCATTAAGCTTAAGTTCAGCCAATCCTTGTTTTTTTCTCTCATTATTTGTATTAGCAAATATATCTTTTACTACATCTCCAGTATTCGCTACTGTTCCCTGTTGCGTATTATTCTGTGTACCAGGAACAACATTGGGTGTTGTACCTTGTTGTGTACCCGGAACTGTATTTTGTGGCGCATTTGACTGAGTTCCTGGTGCAGTTGCCCCCGGAGTGGCATTTTGTGTGGTACCTTGTTGTCTTCCAGTAGTTGCATTTTCAGGTGTATTAGGTAATGTTCCAGTACCTGGGTTTTGTGGTACGCTTTGTTGTGTGTTTGGTGCAGTAGTCTGCGGAACGTTTTGCTGAGCACCGGTTCCGGATGTTCCTGCAGGAGGATTTGTTTTTGAAGCGGAACCATCAGTGTTTCCGGTTTTCCCTGTATCCGGAGTTAGAGGCCCAGGCTGGGTTTGCTGTTGTGCAATTTCAGGAACCTTGCTGGTATCAACATTGTTTGTGCCAGTATTCGGAATATTTCCTGTGGCACCCTGATCACACCCCATTAAGTAAAAACTGAAAAAAGATAATCCTAAAATTAACGAAATGAATTTTTTCATACAATCACCTCATGATTATTTTAAGCAATTTTTTAAAATATAAAATAATCAATTGGAGGTAATTAAGTAAAATTTTAAGCACATTTCTATTTTAAATTTAAAATTTCGTCTAATTGAACTTTTAATCCGTCAGTTATTTCAGTAAGAGGAAGTCTTAATTCAGGAGATTCTATCAATCCCATTTTGTTTAAAATATATTTTAGCGGTGCTGGATTTGGTTCAGCAAATAAAAGTGGTACGAACTTATATAATTCCTTCCATATCTTAAGTGCTTCCGCATGATCATTTTGTTTTACCAGATTATAAACCTGAATGAACTCTTCAGTATGAACGTGTGAAGATGCCAATATTCCACCATGTCCTCCAAGAGTCAATGTAGTGTAGAAAAATCCGTCCTCACCTGTCAATATTGAGAAATTCTCAGGCGGGTTTAAAAGCAGGTCTGTAGTCTGCTTTATGTCTCCTGAAGCATCCTTTATTCCCACAATGTTTTTTAACTCAGCTAATTTATATATTGTGCTGTTTTCAATATTTCTACCTGTTCTGTATGGAATATTATATAAAATTATATCTAAATCTGTTGCTTCAGATATGCTCTTGAAATGCTCATAAATCCCTCTCTGGTCAGGTCTTGAATAGTATGGAGAAACAGATAATATACCTTGTACATTATATTTTTCTGCCACCTTAAGTTTTTCTTTAACCTTCTTTGTATTATTTCCACCTAAGCCTATATATACAGGGACCGCACCATTTACATATTCCATTGTCTTTTCAACAATTGTTTCATATTCCTTTTCCTCTACAGTAGGACTTTCTCCAGTTGTTCCAAGAGGAATAAAGCCGCTTACTCCTTTAGATAAATAGTGATCCACCATATTTTTATATGAAACTAAATCTAACTCGTCATTCTTGAATGGTGTTATTAATGGGACAAAAACTCCTTGAACTGACAT
>JBEHWK010000200.1:0-5474 GCA_040217795.1 Clostridiaceae bacterium | reverse complement strand
CAATTTAGTTTCTAATTCACTGTTATCATGATCCAATAATACTCGTACAGGAAGCTTTATTATAAATTTAGTTCCTTCCCCATATTTACTCTCTGCAGAAATAGTTCCCCCATGCATTTCAACAAGGGATTTAACAAGAGATAATCCGATACCGCTTCCTTCAGTTTTTCTTGTAAAAGACTTATCTACCTGCCTGAATCTATCAAATATTTCATTCAGCTTATCTTCCGGTATGCCTATACCAGTATCTTCAACCGTAACAGTTATATATTCTTCACCATCCATAATATTTACAAAAATGCTTCCTCCCGGCTCTGTAAACTTTATTGCATTTGACAGAAGGTTCAGCATTATTCTTTCAACTTTATCCAAATCGCAGGCGATTATTTTTTCCTCTATATCAGTATCAAATGTGAGAGTTAAGTTATTGTTTTTTATATATCCTGCTACTGATTGAGAAATATCCTCTACCAGGCTGACTATGTTGTAATTTACCACATTAAGCTCAAGGCTGCTTGAATCCAGCTTGGTTGAGTCAATGAGATTATTTATTAGTCTCAGCAATCTGAAGCAATTTTGTTTTTCAATATTAATATTATCCATTATCTTCTTTTCATTAATTAATTTTTCTTCATTCTGAACGATCATACTATTTACTTGTATAGTACTTAATATAATGTTGAGGGGTGTTTTTAATTCATGGGATATGTTTGCAAAAAACTCAGTTCTTAACTTTTCCAGTTCCTGAGTTTCACGAATTAATCGTTCATTTTCGTTAATGATTTCCTGATATCCTATTTTTTCAGAAATATCATCATACATAACAACTATCTGTTCAGGTGACAGTTTATATATGTAATAATTATCTCTGCAGGTTTTTACGGTCCCCTCTTCATAAAATACAGGTCCGAAGCGCTGAGGCATGCCTGTTTTATATACTTGCTTCATTATTTCCAGCAAATCCTTTTGCAGAGCTATGGAAGAACATTCCTCTGCATCCTTACCGATTATATCAGCTTTATTGGTTTTTTCAATTTCTTCCGCTGCTTTGTTCAGATCTTCAAAAATAAACTTTTCCCCTTCATCTTTTACATTATAAATTACCACTGCATTTCCCATGTTATTGAATAACTCTCTATACCGGGCTTCACTTTCTCTTAGTTTTTGCTCTCCTGTTTTTCTGTTTTCCAGCTCAGTTTTTAATCTTTCCTCTTCTAATACCAGTTTCAAATCCTTTTCAATACTGTCTTTCAGAAGTTCCATAAGTTTAATGTTTTGGTTACTATAATGGTTTTCCTTATTATCCAAAATACAAATAGTACCGAATACTTCTCCGTCAGGCCATAATATCGGGAATCCAAGATATGATATCATATTCAACTCAATATCAGGATTTTCTTTCCACAATGGATCTTTTAAAGCATTAGGTACAAGAAGGCTGGATTTATTCCCCACAACAGTTTCGCAATAAAGTCCCGAAAGAAGTTCTGCCTTTTCCCCATTCTTATAAGGGTTATCCTTTGTATCACTTCCAAGAAACACACAGATGTGTTTTTCCTCAATCTGCATAATTAGTGCGGAAGGCACATTTAAAGTCAATGCAAGTAAATCAATTATATCCTGCCATTTTTCAACCATCATATCAGAAATATCCGGTTTTTCGTCTGAAGTGAGAGCCAAAACAACAGGCTGTTCTTCTGAACAAACCTTTACACTTGAATGTTTCATATTTCATAATTCACCTTTCTCTTTAACTTATATCCATAACTGTTTTATCAACACACATTAAAAGCTTCATTAGCAAGTAATTATACACTAAAATTCAGAATTTTACCACTTTTATAATAAATTCGCCTTATGTGTAATTATTTTTAATATCTTCATGGATTTAGTTTTCCTATACAATAAAAAAATCGTCAAGGCGATTATAAGCCGTCGATTTTTTTCTCGCATCTGCCTTTCCGAACGCATGTGAGGAAAATCTGGCAGGCGACAATTTTTATTTTTTTACTCTTTAGGAACTGCAACTAGACTACGTATAATCGCATTTCCGTTAATTTATCCACAACTTGGTAATTTTATAATTTACTAAAGAGTAAAAATAGTGGCTAACGCCACTTTCGCTAGGGAACCCACTGGTTCCCTTCGACGACACTTCGTGTCTGAGCACCCTCCCCTGACGGCGGGGAACACAACTTCCCCTGCACCCCTTGCATTTTTTATTGTATTAGGAAAGATTGCACTTTCCTATACAATAAAAAAGGACTGCCGTTACTCCCTAAGAATAACAGCAATCCCATTGGCAGATACTATTCCATCAATGCCCCTTTTTCTTTTCCTTCTTTTTTTCCTGCCTCTTCTCAAATTTGGTTCTTTCAAACTCTTCTCTTTTTTCTTTGGAAAGTTTCCTGCACTCTTCTTTTCTTTTTTCATACTCCAGTTTCATTGCCTGCTGTGCCCTGGTTCCGACACCTCTTTGAGAAGTTTCCTTTTTGATAACCCTTTTAAGTCTTTTAGGGTTTATTTCCTTTTGATCTCCTGCATTGGTCTTAATGGGTCTGCTGAAAACCAGTTTATAATAGTTTTTCAGTATAAAGGCATAAACCTCATAATCCCTTGGTTCAGAACCGAAAACAACCCTGGATACTTGAAGCACTTCCTCTTCAGTCCTCTCAAATACTCCAACCCAAAAGGGGTCATCAAAATAGACAGTCAATTTGATATTCACTTTTTATTCCTCCTGTATGTTTAATTACAAGAGAACGGACAACCCCAGGAGGGCAGGTTACTGACAGGCTTTTTCCCTGCATCCGGACTACCAACCGGATCGTGTTTTTATCTCTCACTTATATAATAAAATATTTTTTCCCGAAAGTCACTTATGCTTTTTTAATTCTGCACGCTGATAGCTTGAATAGATTACTCACTCATCAGCTTTTTACCTTATTATATGCTATTATTGCTGCTTTTTTTGTTAACCAGTACTGGAATATTATCAGAGCAAATCCACCTATGACAATTATCCCGACTACCATCCCAGTATTAATTGAAAATTTCTCTATATTAAACATTCCTTCTAAATTCCTTGCGGTATCACCCGGATCCTTAAGTGCAAAATATGCTGATGCCAGACATATTGCCAGCATAACTGCCGATGTGAAGCTGCATAATCTTTTGATATTGCTTTTTACCTTGTTTATGCTGGCGTTGTCATAGTATAATTTTCTGCCTGCGAACATTCCTGCAACTATTCCTGCCAACAGATTAAATACTGGCACCCCCATGAAAAAACCAAAAATGCAGATAGAATAAAATAGATAAATAATCATAAGCATCTTCATGTCAGTATGGTATACATTCCTTAACCATTTTTTAAAAAACAGTATATCCACCATAACTCCTGAAGCCAAGCCAGCTAAGGCCGCCACAGATATCAGATTTTCTGAGATCCGTCCAATACTGCCCCACCATCCTGCAAGAAATAAGAATACAGGCATCACTGCTCCAAAAATAATTGTTATTGAAAACTTTTCGAATTTACCCATGAAACTCCTCCCATAAATTTAACACTCATTATTTAATCTCTTAATAAGTTTATTTTACCAGTGCTTACATATAAAGTGAAGAAATCAATGCTGTTAAGGTTTGGATATATTTGATTGTTAGTTTTAACAATAATCTTCTTTGAGAAAGTTTACTTATACTTCCTAATCACAACCTTGTTATGTAAAAATCACAACAAGTATCCCCTTTGCCTAAAGTAGTAGGTCGTTCAAGTTTGCATTTAGCAAAACTCATTGTGATATAATCTGTTACTCACAAGGAAAATATAAACTCAGGTACACCTTCATTCTTACATAAAACACAAAGTCCACACTTAGTAAAAACTATGTGTGTTAAATCAGGATTTTCTTGCTGCTTTACTTCTACTTGCCAATTATCAGGGAATTTATCTTCATTTTTCTTGCACCATTGTCCTGCTTGTACAATTTTATTTTTATATCCTACAGAAAGCAGGTCAATTTTTCTCATGCGTTTTTTCATAAATTCAAAATTTTTAAGCCCTTCTGAAATTATTAAATCCAAGTCGGCAAGGCTAAGTTTGTCCTTTGTATTTTTATATAATGCTATAAGATATGCACCCATGAGATAACTATCCATAAATATATTTTTACATCCTCCAATATCAGGAGAGCGTCTTAATATTGCTTTATATTCGTTACGTATTTTCTTAAATAAATCTTCAATGTTATATTGAGAGTAATGTTTGCGTAATTGCTCTTTAACAACACTACGCAATATTATTGGATAGGCATAAGCCATTACAGACATTTTCATTATCATCTACCTCCTGGATACTTCATCATGCTCACAACGATGGCAGACTTTCCCCCTTGAAAACCTGTTCTATTTAACTTCATTTGTAATCTCTATAGCAAATGAGTGAATTTTAAAGCAGAGTTGCTTGAAAGCATAATATACCATTACTAAACCCCTTAATAATATCTCCTTCATGCTTTATATAAACTGGGTTACAGCCATATACAGGATGAATATATTTTACTTCTATTTTATTAGTTTTAGTCGTATCACAAAGTTCTTTTAGAATAAACATTCCTTGTACAACTGGATTTTCTGTAAGATGAATAGAATTTGTATCTCCTGTCAGATGACTAAAATCTACAATTTCTTCCTTTGAAAAATCACGCCATAAAGTGCCAGTATCTTCAATAAATTCTGGTTGAACAGGTTCTTTAACTGTTACATTCATCATTAAATAAACTGTTAATGTTTCTGCAATTTCATTATTAATATATCCATTACAATTGATTACACAAAGTCGTTTATTACTTTTTACAACTTCATTATTATAAGTTTCCTTATCTGCTTTTGGTTGATACCGTTGATATTTTACTTTAGCAATGAATGCACCATCATAAAAAAAATCTTCCTGTGTAGTAAATGCTCTAAATAAATCTATCATTTTATTTTTCCTCTTTTCCTTAGCTAGTTTTAGCCTTATACATCAAGCCTCTTCATAAAGTTTCTTCCAAAGAACATGTGATCTAACCTGGCAAATTCCTGCTTTTGTTCTTCTGTTCCCCACATGATAATGCCCCCCTGGCTAAATAGCTTTACTTTATTTCAGCTTGTTTTCTTCATAAGTTTATTTTACCAATATTTGTTCACCAAGGGAAGGGACACCAATTAACTTAATCAGATATTTTAATTTGAAGCAGAAAGAGCACCTGCCAGTAGGACAGGTACCTTCTTATGTGATATGCGGCAGGAAATTATCAAGTTCTTGCCCACTCAGCTATTTCTTTAATATCTTCTGGTGTTGTTCTGCAGCATCCCCCAATTAAACTGGCCCCATCTTCATACCATCCTTTTGCGCTGCTTCCGTGGCAATTTCCTTCTGAATGACCATTCCACTCCTTTGAATCCGCATTATATTCTTCTCCGGAATTTGG
>JBEHWK010000199.1:0-5481 GCA_040217795.1 Clostridiaceae bacterium | reverse complement strand
TAAATCTTTGGTATTTGTGCTGCCAGGGGAGGGAGCCCTTTTTAAATCTTCAGGAGGGAGAGCTTCAATTTTCCCGTCACTGAAAGAGAAGCTGGATAAGTTGGTGCCGGTGACAACAGTTGAAAAACCATTTTCCTCATAATCATCCTCAAAGGATAAATCCTCTTAATCCCTGAGCTTTTTAGCTCTGTTTTTATTCATTTCACATCTCCCCAAATATAGTTTTCTAATAAAGATATATGGATCAGCCAGAAATAATAAAAAGAAACAGGGCATTTACCTGAATTTAATTTGGGTAAATGCCCTGTTTTTCCATATAATTAACGTCAAACATATTTTTATTGAGTTTTCAAGGTACTTTAAAGAAATGTGAATATGATGCTGAATTATGATGAGTAGTATAATTTCAGCAGTTCTGAGGCAAATAGGTCAGCCTCTTTCTCACAATGTTCTATTACCTGCATGTCAGTTTCATTAAAAATGTTGATCGTGTTATTTGTGTGTAAAAGTGCATGTCCTAATTCATGAGCGCATCTATCAGTTCGTTCAGCTTCTGATAATTTTGAATTGATATATATAATTCTATAACCATCAGGGGTTATATGAAAGCACCCTTTTATTTTTTCTCCAAGATCATGTTCCATGAGTTTTATGTTAAGAAATTTACATAAATCAAATGGATTGCATGTAGAGTATAAAGCAATAAGTCCTTCTATTTGTTCTTTTATTATTTGCATTTATTCCTCCAATCTGAAATATTAATGCGGTTACTTGTTATCTTTATCTTTTTTCTGCCATTGCGCTGCATTTTGGAGGCCAAATTGTATGGCATTTGCCAATGCTATTTTAGCATCATCAGATAAAATTTCTCCGTCTAACATTAAACCGGGCTGGGCTAGTAATATTTCCATAGCAGACTTAATATCAACAATTTCTGGCATGTTAATATCCGAGGGGTTATTGGCGATGTCAGCTGAAGGAATTATTTCTTTTTCCTGATTTAAAAAATCAGAGTTCATATCCCTGTTTTCAAAGAAACTTAATGGAACCCCGCAGGCTTCCGCAATTCTGATGAGGACCTTGAATGCAGGATAGGTTCTCCCTGATTCAATGTCGCCGATGTACCCCTGAGACATATCTATGTCATTTGCAAGCATGGTTTGAGTATATTTTCTGCCGAGCTTTTCAGTTTTGAATTTTCTGGCTTCTTTAACTAATTTTCCGAGTTCTTCTTTAGAAAGTATCATTTTCATCACCCCCAATAAGTTTTATCGTATGTTACAATGCACGTCATATTTTAATTATAACGTTAAGAACGATAACGTGTCAAACATAATAAGGAATTAGAAGAAAAATATGGAATAAGTGAAGCAGATTCAAAAATAACAACTTATATGGCAGAATTACGTTATTGTAAATAATTGGATGTGTAATTACACTGAAATAAAGATATTAACGTTAAAGGAGTTGAAAAAATGATTCAGGATATTTATGAAAGTCTGTCCTGGGATAGAAGGCTTAAGGTCCTAAGGGTTGCATACGGATGGAGTCAGACTGAGGCAGCAGAAAAATGCTTCACTAACCAGAAGTTATACTGGGCATGGGAGAATGGAAAAAACTATCCAAATAAGAGAAGCAAAAAGGCAATAGCAGATGCATTTGGAATGAAAATTGAAGATATCTTTTCTGACAGGGATAAAGATGTCAAAAATATTTCTCACAGGGGAAAAAGAATTGGAAAAGGAGGATACTGTGATGAAAGTTAATCTTACAGTTTTGAAAAGAGCCGGGGAACCCATATTGACCACCAGGGAATTATCCGCAGCTTATGGGGTTTCTGAGGTGCTGTTGAGAAAGAATTACCAGAGAAACATTGAAAGATATGTTGAAGGAAAGCATTATTTTCTACTGGCTGGTGAGGAACTTAAGGATTTTCTGGCCTGCACCAGCTATGGGGGGAAAGGTTCAAAAATTATCAGAAAGATGTATCTATGGACTGAAAGGGGTGCTTTTCTTCACGCAAAGAGCCTCAATACTGAAAAAGCCTGGGAGGTTTACGAGGCATTGGTGGAGAGTTACTTCAGGGTCAGGGAAGGGAAGGATAATCTGTCAGTAGTCAGCCTGAACCTGGCAAAGCTTAAGGAGGCAGCTTCCAGCATAAGTTGCAGGGTTCAAAAGCTTGAAAACAATATGACCATTGACTATGGCCAGCAGCTGACACTACAGGAAGCTGTGAAAATTTCTGCAGTGATAATTTTAGGAGGTGCAAGATCAAAGGCTTACAATGATGCCAGACTCAGGAGCAGGGTATTTTCACAGGCATGGAAGGATTTTAAGGAGTATTTTCAGGTGAATTCCTACAGGAACACAAGAACCGGAGAGTTTGAAAAAGCCAGGGAATATCTTATGAACTGGAAGCCCAGGGGGAAGCTTTTAAGGGAAATAGAGGATATCAATAAAGGGGTAATGGGGGTGAGAAATTGAATGAACATCAGCTGATAAAAATATTAAATCAATTTTCAATTAATGTCATGGTGGTTCAGAGGAATGTCAAGGTGAAACTTGAGGATGGCACCATAAGGGAAGCAACTTCAGAGGAAAAGCTCCTGTATTTAATGGAGAAATGGTATAAGACCATGGTGGAGCTTGAGAATATAAAAATAAGTCTGAAGGGGAGATTTTTATGTTAGAGAGAATGGAATGGCTGAAGGAGAGGCAGAAAGGGATCTTTGGCAGTGATGCCGGGTCAATAATGGGAGTGAACAAGTATAAGTCAGCATTTGAAGTCTATGCAGAGAAGACTGAAGAAATCAGTGAAGGGCAGGAGGAACCTGAGGCTGTTTACTGGGCAAGAAAGCAGCGGCATCTTGTTTCCAGGGAATTCACCATGAGAACAGGGAAGAAGACCAGAAAAAACAGCAAGTTTTTTCAGCACAGGGATTACCCTTTCATTTTAGGGGAAGGAGGAACCCGTGTATTAGGTGAGAACTCTCTTCTTGTGTGCAAATTCACCTCAGTTTTCAGGGAAAAGGAATGGGATATGGAGGAGATTCCTCCTTCATATCTACTCCAGTGCCAGCATAATATGGCCGTCACTGAAACTGAGAAATGCTATTTTGCCGTTCTTATAGGAGGGCAGAAGTTTATCTGCAAGGAGCTCTTAAGGGATGAGGAGCTTATATCAATGATGCTGGAGGAAGAGAGAAACTTCTGGGTGAATCATGTGGAGAAGAGGATTCCTCCTGAACTGGACGGCTCATCTGCGGCTGAAAAGTATCTGAAAGAAAAGTTTGCAAAGGCGGACAAGTCTCTTGAAGTGACCTTAAAGGATGAATACAAGGAAAGAATATCAGATTACCTGGGACTGAAGGAAAGCATAAGGACTCTGGAAGAGAAGGCCAAGGCCATTGAAAATAACCTTAAGAATCAGCTGGGAGCGGCGGAAAGAGGAATTATCGGAGACTATATTGTGAGCTGGAAGGGAATACTGTCAAGCAGGGTTGATACCAAAGATCTTAAGTCAAGGTATCCGCAGGTATATAAGGATGTGTGCAGGGAATCCTCATCAAGAAGATTTGAAATAAAGGAGGGGACAAGCTATGGCAACTAATGAAAGCCTGAAGAAGGAATTCCAGTTTAAAAAGGATGGAGCTGCCGAGGCTGTGGCGGAAAAGATCATTTCAGCAGGGGCAGAGGGGGAAAATTTATCTGCCAGTGCCCCTGGCCCTGCTCCTGCTGTTGCCCCGGATGTTAAATACAGATCACTGAATGTCATCGAGATTCATGAAGGAGAGCTTATTTCATGGAATCCCCTTACAGAGGAGCTTGTTATTGATATGGGGGGGAGGAAAAGTGACCTTATAATTGGCTATGCAGGATATTTTGAGCTCCCGGACGGTTTCAGGAAGACACTTTATCTGCCAAGTGAAGAGGTGGAAAAGTATAAAGGGAATTCATCTGAAAATGCTGCTGAATTGAAGATAATTGTCAGGAACATGCTGTCAAAATGGGAGATCTTAAAGGGAGAGATGTATTATGGCAGACAATAAGAAATACTATTATCTTAAGCTGAAGGATAGTTTTTTTCATAGCGAGGAGATTAAAATACTTGAAAGTATGCCGGATGGAATGCTATACACCAATCTGCTTCTGAAGCTCTATCTCATGTCCCTGAAGTCCAGCGGGAAACTGAGGTTAAATGATTCCATCCCTTTCGATGAAAACATGCTGGCGATACTGACCAGTCTTAAAGCGGATATTGTTGGAAGCGGCCTGAAGGTTTTAAGTTCCATGGGACTCATAGAAATAATGGATGACGGAACTATACATCTTCTGTATATTCAAAACTATATTGGAAAATCTAGCAGTGAAGGTGATAGAAAAAGGGCTTCCAGGATGAAAAATGGGGAAATTAAGGGGGAAGGCAGGGGGCATTCTCCTGGCTGCCCCAAGATTATCCCCATGAAGGCGGGGACAAATTCAGGAAAAACCATGGACAAATGTCTACCAGAGAAAGAGAGAGAGTTAAATGCCATAGTTAACAGCTCAGAGTTTATAGTTAAAGAGACAGAGAGAGAAAACGGGGGAGAAGTCTCTCTTGAATCTCTCTCTCTAAATCTCCTGAAACATGTAAAGCTTCTGGCAGGAGATGCAAAGGACATATCTTTGGCAGGCCTTAAGATAGCGGTGATGAACCATGGATATGACTATGTGAAGATGGCGCTGGAGAGGGCTTTGGAGAAAAATAAACTCTCAATGATCTATGTAACAGGTATTCTGAGAAACTGGGAGAAGGAAGGATATCCCATAAAGGATGGTGAGGTTTCTGTTGGATGCGTTAGAGAGAATACTGGAGCAGATACGGAAGAAAAATACAGTTTCAGGACAAGAAACACAAGGGAACTCACAGATGAGGAATGGAGAAAAATCAGTTCAGAAGTCCTATAAATGCAGTGAGTGCAGGGATACCGGCTGGATACTGAGGCCTTCGGAGAACAGTGCCCCCATTGCAGTAAGCTGCAGGTGCAGGGAAGAGGAAAGGATCAGGAGCCAATGGATCAGGTCAGGGCTGAATCCTGACCAGGATATCTACACATTCACCAGCTACAGGGTGTGGAATGAGAGTTCAAGAATAGCCAAGGAGACAGCTTTTGCCTACTACAGGGATTTCGGGAAAGTGAAGGGGGAGAGAAGAAACAGCATACTTTTCTCAGGACAGCCGGGGATAGGGAAATCCCATCTGGCCATAGCCCTTGGGCTGAATTTTTTAAAAAAGAATATGAATGTGGTGTATATGCCCTACAGGGACTGTATTTCCAGGATAAAAAGGAAGATACTTGATGACGAATACTACCAGAGGGAAATATCAAAATTCCAGTGTGCTGATATTCTTCTGATCGATGATCTTTTCAAGGGGAAAATAACCGAAGCTGACATTAATATTGTCTTTGAGATTCTAAACCACAGGTATCTGAATTTCCT
>JBEHWK010000198.1:0-5483 GCA_040217795.1 Clostridiaceae bacterium | reverse complement strand
TTAGTTAGGTTGCAATAAATACATTAAGATATGCATGAGATTTCTGTACAGTACTTTCAAAATCCAAGATTTAAGACAAAGAAACCGCAAAATCTGAAGTTCAAAGTTACTTGATACAGTTTTTACGGTTTGATTTGTTGAATTGTAAGTTATTTGAATGCTAACTTGATGACATTGACCCCAGGGGTCATTCCATAAACTGGAATGGCCCCTGGGGCTTATTGCCAACTATTTACATTTTTCAATAGAACTTGTCCAATATCTGAAACCCTATCTGCAATGAAGTCTGCCCCTGCTGTCACAAGTTCATCCTTATCTCCATATCCGAACAAGACTCCTATGGAATCAATACCTGCTTCTTTTGCGCCTATAATGTCATGCTCCCTGTCACCAATCATTATAGTTTTTGATAAATCTCTAATATTGCAGCTTTCAAGGGCATATCTTATGACCTCGCCTTTCTTTACCCTTGTTCCGTCAAGATTGCTTCCTGCAATATAAGTAAAATACTTTGCCATGTCAAAATGCTCCAGTATCTGTCTTGCAAACACTTCAGGCTTGGAGGTTGCAACAGCTAAAGTCATGTCATTATCTTTGAGCGTTTTAAGCAGGTTCTCACATCCATCATAAACCAGATTTTCAAATATTCCTTTCTCTCTGTAATATTCACGATAGTACTCTACAGCCTCTTTTGCATCCTCCCTGGAAAACCCGTAGAAATTTTCAAAAGAATCGCTTAAAGGCGGCCCTACAAACCTGTACAGTTCACTTCTGTCACTGACTTCAATGCCATATTTATTTAAAGCATACATAACGGAATTTGTTATGCCAATTGCCGAGTCTGTCAGCGTACCATCCAGGTCAAATAAAATATATTCATACTTCACAATTCATTTCTCCTTATGTCCTAATCTTGTAATATTCTTAAATAAATTATATAAAAAATAATTTTTAACTTCAAATGGATTTCTGAACCTTTAATGGTTCTTCCATATCTTTTGAAGCAAAGGATACCTTAAAAACTTGAATTCCCCTTTTTATTAACCATAATATCAATCTCCGGCCTGTCATCCTCAAGATCCTCGCTTCTCAAAACCCCATAGAGCTTTTCCCCTGCATCCATCATTGTGGATGGAATTGTATTGCTGGCTCTTGGAACATATCCAAGAACATACCCGTCATCAGCAGTTATCATGATTGCCTTTGAGTCATATCTGTTGTCAGGCTCTCTCACCAGGTACAGTATATCATCTTTTCCCACACGGCCTTCAACTACCAGCATATCATAATATTTTGTTCCTGCAATCTTTGTTTTCATCAGACAGAAATCACCTGGGGATTGCACTATTTCTATCCCTGAAACATCTGCATATGTCTGTTTTTTCTCCCATCTTCCGGTTAAAATTCCCATGAGGCTTTGGATGCGGTTCCTGATTTTTTCTACAGGCTCCTTTTCATATGCACATTCCAGCGCAGGAAGAACAGCGAGACTCCAATGCTTCTTAAAGGTTCTTAGTGCATGTATCGCTTCTTTCCTTGCATCCGGAAACCTGGCTCGAAGACATTTAAGCAGGAACTCCTCATGATAGTCAGTTCCTTTTCCAATGGCTTTAAGTAAAAATACCAGCCAGATATCAGGGCGATGTTCATCTGTGACATTTTCATCAGGTATGTTTAAAGGATTCCCTTCCAGCACTTCTTCAGGCATAACCTGCATAAGATAGTCCTTCACCTCTTCCAGATAATAATCTGCATTATCCATAAGAACGTATTCCATTATATCTATGTCAAACAGGTCCTTCTCAAGCATCGGAAACAGCATTTCAAAATGGGGCTTATAATTCATCTCCCTGACAGTCAGAAGAATCATGCTGACAGATTGGAATGGCATATATAATTCCTCCATCAGTACATTTTTCCACCTTGGCCGTTTCATCTGCTCAATGCAGATCTTTCTCACTTCATTCTCCCTGTCTGATGTCCATCCGTTCCGTTTTTCAATATCCTCCCCTGCCTCATTCCAATAAGGCGCCATGCTTTTTTTGATTACAGCCATTGCTGCAAGGTCTATGAATGACCTGGCATATACGGGCACTGCTTTAATATATTTTTCAGTAAGTACCAGACTCTTTATGAAGACTTTTATGTCTTCTTTCTCTGCCGCATATGCAAGAAGATATGAGAGGCTGCTGAATGTATCCCTTGTAATCTCGAGGTTTTCATAATATTCTTCCATATCACTTTTTCCCAGGCACATTATTGCGGACATATTTGGATTGACTTCATTGATGGCCCCTTTTTCCAAAATCCATTTCTTCTGATTTGGAAGTACTGGATAAAACAGAATAATGGCAGCCAGCTTTCCAAAGCCGGCTGTATTTTGCACAAGGTCAAAGATGAATTCATTATGCTGATGGAAGTTTTTTGAGGCTTCAACAGCATAAATTGTCATGGAACTGTGATAACCAAGTGTTTTAATAATCTGCCTTGTCAGATCATTCTCAAAAAAACCCAGAATCAGAATCCCCAGCTTAACCTCTTCCTCGAAGCAGCTTTTTGTTGCCAGCTCCATGCCGAGAGAATAGAGTTTCCTCTTATCTATAAGATTTTCCGATATACAGAGCCTTATCCTGGCAGCCAGGCAGGCAAAGCAAGTATAAACAGGTGTTTTTTTAAGGGCCGTTTCCAGTTTCCCTGCAGTTTCCTCCTCCATGGGGTTTTCAGCACATTCACCCAAAGCCTTCATTAACTCAATTGCAATGCGCTCCTTATCTTTCATCGGGAGTTTATCATACCATAATATATGATTTACATCCCTTGCACCCGCATTCTCCATATCCTGGAAAACATACGGCAGTTCGGGGAATTTTGCCGACATTCTGATAATATACTGATAAATGCTTTCCTCTATACCCTTTGGCATCACCATCACCTCTTAACCTGCATACTATTCTTCTATTTTACCAGAATTTATACATTAGGGGTGATTTTAGGATACAAAATAAACAAATATTACCATCCTTAATAGATAATTGTAAAATTGAAGGACTGCCATCATTCATGAAGAATAACAGCAGTCCTGTATTAAAGGGTTTCTTAGTGAAAACTTAATTTATGCATGTTGATTTCTTCGAGGGTTGAAAGAAGAAGCGGCATGTAAATATAATGAACTGAAAATCTTACATTCTGTCTTTTAAAACTTCACTGCTTATTCGGTTCGACCCCGGGAAGTTTTACGGGACAGAATGTTTTAGATTTTCTCATTATATGCATAAATTAATATTTGAACTTGAAACCCTATAATACATATTTCGAGAGAGTCAATTTGTCCTGTTCAAAACTTCCACAATTTTCTTCTATATACACTTAACAAATTATGGTATACTTACTAAGTTAAATTTCATATTATCCGCAGAGGATGGCTGCGGGGGTTTTGATCATTTTATCCTCCTTGGGCTATTGGTGAATAATTTCACTGTAGCAAAGGGGGTGGTATTGGATATGCTGGATACATTTATAAAATGTGCATCGATAATTTACATAATCAGATTAGTTTTAAAACATAATCTTTTTATTAATCATTTAAAGATTACAGTTAAATTTATTGGTCTGGATATTGAAATTAAGAGCAAAGAAAAAAGCACACCATCCGACCAAGAATAGGTTGTGCTTTTTCTAAGATTATATTCTAAAAAATCTAATCCAATAGCCCCAAAACAAATAAATGTTCTAAGGATGCTTAGTGTTACCAGCACTAAGCTTTTCTTATTTATATTATATCAAATTTTATTTAAAAATAAACATTTTATTTTTGAGTAGATATCTGAACCAATTGGCTATAGCCTGGTTTTTAAGGAAATTCAATTAATATTGGAAAAGAGCACCTGCCGGCAGGACAGATACCTTCGGGGAAAATTATTAAAAAGAAAACTTATCATGTTTATATCTTAGATTATAAATGTGTATTTAGTGTGTGATTAAGGTGTCACTTTTATGTGAACTGCTGCAGTGAATTCATTATCCTTTAAGATATTTTTCCAGATCCTCCACTTTCTCAATATCAAATATGTCAGTGGCGATATTTTCAACAATAGCTTCCGGTAAGGTTTTTATTTTATCAATATACTCCTGAGGAACAAATTTGAACTTTTTCAGTAGCTGTATTATTAAAACTTCAGCCTTTCCTTTAACTTTCCGCTTTCTTCTCCTTGTTCAAATATCATTTTCCCTATCTCTGTCATCGAAATTACCTCCATGAATTTTTCCTTTGATTCTATATCTCCAAACTTATCAAAAAGTGCGTATAAAAGAATAGTGCATTTATTTTTATTCGTCTTGTCTTTTATGTTGTTTGCCATATCTATACACTGAATAGTTCTTGTACTTTTATCTTCTTTGCTTCTCATCAATGGCATAAAAGTAAGGTTCACAATATCTTCATCCGAAAGATGTTCTTCTTTAGCAATTTTATTCCTAAGATATTCAAGCCGTTCATCACCATCCAGACTTTTCATATAAAAGACTTCTGTTGAATATTTAATTGAACCTGCATCTATTTCTGTCTCAGTGTTCTCAATATCGGGTGAATAGTTAACCCTTGTTAATTACCTTTGTTATATCAACATTTTGACTTTTATTGATAGAAACCTTAATTTCTCCTTTTGCATTTCTTCCAACAATTTTAAATATATATTTTCCTTGTGATAATTTTATAGTTTTTTCACCTTGCTGATTTTTAATTAATATATTTTCTACTTCATTTTTGGTATTAATTAAAACTGCCTTAAAATCGCCGCTATTAACTACTGAATCAAATTTAATTGTAATTTCTCCACCTTCCTTTGAGTCAAAATTCCAAATAGTATCTGTTCCGTAAAACCCACTATATTTAACATCAATTTTATCATTAGAATCCTCTGTATCAGTTCTGGTTGAATAGGAGAAACTATCCCCTTGTTGTGAAATTCTATCATTATCATCATATATGTTTTTTTTATCTTGACTTACTTCACAACCATTAATAATAACTACTAAAAATAATAAGCATGTACATAATAAAAATTTACTTTTTAATTTCACTTATAATCCCCTCTCAATCTTTTTGGAAATCCTACCCATATGGAAAATCAGGAAATATAATGTGGTATAAATTTACATTAGTTATCTCCTTGCTTTGCCAGACATATGTTCAATACTGATTTTTATTACTTTAGTTATATTACCTGCGTTTTTAATATATTCTTTCCCTTTTTCAATATATTCCGGCGAATATTTATTCAATAATTCTAAAAGAGCTGTATTTTTTTCATCATCAAAAACTTCTGCTGCCCTTCCAAATACAGTTACACTCTCATATTTTGTACTAAATTTGTCAGGCATATTGCAAGTTTGCCCAACCACACAAAAAGATACTTTACTATTAATTAAAATATTATCTAATTTATGCCCTTCTGCTGCACTATGAAAATATATTGAATTATTTA
>JBEHWK010000197.1:0-5503 GCA_040217795.1 Clostridiaceae bacterium | reverse complement strand
ACCATTTCTGCCTGATTCTCAATGGTCTGAGATCCGTAAATAAAAGAAATCCCGCCTTCTTTTGCAAGGGCAACTGCCATTTTATCGTCAGAAACAGATTGCATTATTGCAGAAACAAGTGGTATATTCATAGAAATTGCAGGTTCCTCACCTTTTTTAAATTTAACCACAGGTGTTTTTAATGATACATTAGTGGGAATGCAATTTGTTGAAGAATATCCCGGAACTAATAAATACTCACTGAAAGTATGTGATGGTTCGTTGTAATAATACGCCATATCATTGACCTCCTAAAATTATTTACCACAAATTATAGATTTTATTTCTAAAAAAAGCAAGTCATTTTATGGAACAAGTATCAGGTTTGCGCTTATGATATGATTTAGTTTTATTTTTCTTATTCGTAGTTTAATTATATTATATTACAAAAGCTTTTTAAAAGCTTGAAATATAAGTTGTTTGAATCCATTATTCAGCATTTTTGCAAATGTTACTACACAAACTGCTATAACTAAATAAATGAAGTTAAATTAAAAGAGAACTCTACGTGAAGTTCTCTTAAAAAAGTTATTTTATAAAGATAATATAACAATTATTGCCTCATCTGTCTTCTCTCCCTGCTCTTTCACCTGATACAATTTCTTCAGGCATTCCCTCCTTATACAAATCATCATGATAAATATTTATGCACTCTCCTAGAGAATCTGCTCTGCAGCTTAATAAGTAAATTTGAAATTTACGTAATATATCTAATTCATGATAGATATCCGGAATAGGACACTCATTTTTAAGAAATTCCGAAATTTCATCATATTTCTCTTTTGCCACTTCCCTTTTTGCAATGTTTTCAGGAATGCTTGTTAATTTCCTGTGTTTAAAATACCTTATGAAAGGTTGTACAATAAAATAACCCCAAACTAGAAATAATGCCAAAACTAATAAGTTATATACCAATTGCATGCTTCTGACGAACCCTGGAATAAGAAAAGCAATCACAAACATCACCCAAAAACCTTTTACGGTTCCCACTATTACTTCCCAAAGTAAACTGCCTGCCGTTTGAGGAGTCAGCTCTATATATTGAGCCTCATATTCCTCTGCTTTTTTTATTAGTTCAATAGTATTTAGTATGTTGTTCAGGTCATTTTCTTTGTTTGACATTTAATCCCTTCCTTTTAATAATAATAAATTGACTATTAAACACAGGATACTACCATATACAAATATATTCTTAATAGCTCCATTATATTCCACCCAATAACTTTTACTCATTTAAATGTTGTAATTCCCTCTGCCTTAAAACACTTCATTAATTGCAACCTGAATAGAAAGTGAATTATAGTAAAATGACACAGCCCTTTTGGGGCTGTGTCAAAGTAATTCATTAATTAAATTCACCATTCCATGCAGGCATATTAGTCAGGTATTCACCTTTAACAGCAGGTACATAAAAAGTGCCAAAGGTCTTAAGGCTATTCTTCTGCTGCATTGTGGGCATCTCAACCAGGAATTTGTAATAAGGCATAAACACCTTGTCATACATTGAGTTGCGATATACAAGCTCAACCTTTGCGATATATTTTTCATCCGGGAAAGCTTCTGGCATTGTTGTTATATAATGCTTTTCTATCAACAGTTTTCTGGCCTCATCAGCTGTAATTATCGGATAGTTGCCTATTACTTTTGAAAGATCAGTTTTCCGTCTGTCTATTATCCACAACTTCCCATTTTCATCAGGTACAAATGACACTGTATTGAAGTTATATCCTAATATTTTATTTAATAAATCACCGTCACTTTCATAAGCTGTATACCAAAAAAGCCTCTTTCCCTCGTAAGTATAATCCCCAAATAATCTTAAGGATGGAGATTTCATATCAACAATATCAGAATATTTCTTAATAAGATACAGTGAAGTATCCTTAGCTTCCGAAGAAGTATTATCATACTGTGTAAAGCTATATTTACCCGGAATGCTTATTGTAGGTTCATACCGAACCCTTGTATCACCTCTGGAATCAACTTCTATCTTGACTCCATCGCATTCTGCAGTGGCATGAGTTGGAGTTGTATCTACTTTCTCTCCTGTTTTTTTCTCGTCTTCTTCAATTTCTTCCTTTGTAGGCTGTGTATAAACCTTATTTATTTTCAGCGACATTTTACCGGCAGCTTCTTTTGCCTTTTGAATCATCTCATCACCATTAAGATATGGTATAGTACCTGTATGGTCGCTATGAGGTGATAGATTTTCAAAAACCGGCATAGAGGTAAGTTTGCTGTCAGGTGTCCACGGATTCCCATCTTCAAGTTCCTCTATCTTATATGCCATATACCCCTCATATCCCATACCTCCGGATTCATTGGAAATTGTAAGTTTGGGCAAATTCACTTGTTCATTATTACTTGCTATAGGGTCAGGAATCTTATTTTCATTTACTGGATTTAGTTGTCTATCTGCTAAAATTCCTATACTTAAAACTACGGCACAACATGCAGCAACAACACCAATACTTTTATATCTATATTTATGTTTTTGCGGAACATCTTCCTGCTTATCTTTTTTCAATTCATTTTGCATTTTCATAATAGTATTAGCTTTAAAGCTGTCTGTAGCTTTTATTTTACTAATAGTTTCTTGATAACTGTTCTTTCTCATCACTATATCCTCCTTCTAAAAGAATATTTTTGAGACTTTTTCTCGCCCTGGTAAGTTGAGAGCTTATGGTATTTTCTTTTTTATTTAAAATGCCGGCAATCTCACGTATTGTATAACCTTCAAAGTAGTGTAAGTAGATTACATTTCTATAATCCTTTGAGAGTTTAAATAATTCCTCAAGTATTCCCTGTTCTTCATCAGTAAAGGGAGTCCACGCTTCTGTCAGTGGTTCTACCTTCCTGAACCAGGAAGTTTTTTTCAGATCTTTACACCGATTTATTGTTACACGAATGAGCCAGGCTTTCATATGACCTTCATCTTCAAAAACAGGCTGTCTCATTAACCTGATAAACACATCCTGTACAACATCTTCTGAATCTGATTGATTTTTTAAGTTTTGATAAGCTATACGAAGCAGCATATTTGAATATTTTTCTACCACATACTGAATAAAATCATTGTCGACAGATGATATATTCACCTAAATCATCTCCTTTCAACTATATAACGAATCGGCAGCCACATTTCGTGCACTTATATAAAAAAATTTCAATAATCATGTTACGCTAAGAATTCCACAAGTTTCTTCCATATCCCTTTAACAAATTGTAGTTTGCTTCTAATTTAACGTTGCAAAGAGTTGTTCTCCTGCATATTAATGTTTTTTCAAACATATATTGTAAAGCAATATACAGTTGGATGTATATTATTATTATAAAAGGAATGGGATAAAGGAATGATCCTGAATAAAATTTTAGCTACACTGATAGTGGTACTGATACTAGAGTTCCTATTACTGGCAGGGTGTATAAATTCTTCAAATTATAGAGTTCAGCAAAAAATAACTCCAACAGATTTCCAAAACAACTTTGGGTATGATACAGTGCAGCAGATGTATATTAAATATGAGACAGAACTTGGTATATAAAATCTTTACCTCTGTTTTGTAACTGATTTTTCTTATTGATTGTTTCCCCCTTAATAAAAGCGAAAGCTGCGAGCAATTAATTCTCACAGCTTTCGTTTTTTTATGTATTACCTTAAATTACGACAAAATTCCATTATAAGAGTTTCCCAATTAAATAAAAAAAAAGGATTGTTGTTATTAACGGAGACGATCTACTCCGGTTAATAACAGCAATCCTCTAGAATTACATATTTCGAACAGGACAATTTGTCCTGTTCAAAATTTCCTCAAACTTCTTATATTTCAGTTATTTTAATACAGATTTCTCTTTGGCTTCCTTAAGCCATTTCGGATATTCACCCAACAATAAATCATACAATTCATCATCAGGAACAAGTGAAGGATCTTCAACGCTGAAGAAGTTTGTATTATCAGTATATCTTCCTTCCATTTTGTCCAATTGTTCTAAAAAAGTGAAATCACCTTCAGTAAGCTGTACATAGAAGCCCCTTCTTCTTGGGGAAATTTCATTTCTGGTACTGCCGATGGCCATAAACTGCCAGAATATAGGCTCATTTGAAGCCTGTATCAGCTGGTCTCTTGTGAAGTCTTTATCAAAAGTTGTACCATCTGTAACAAATATAACATAAGCAGGCACCTTAGGTTTTTTCCCCTTTGCGTAGAAGTCCCTTAAGAACTCTATTACTTTTCCATAATAGGTTCCCCCCTCTAAAGGATGTTCTTCCAATGCTTTATTAATATATCCATCAAAATTCTCTATTGTCATTTCACCTGCCTCATGGAGTTTTTGTCCAAAGAGAAACAGGTCTATTGATCCGCCGTTATCAAATCTGCAGCCTAATGCAAGCATTTTTTCTGCAAATTCCTGCATTTTTCCGCTGGTGTACAGGCTGTTCATAGAACCGGATATATCAAGACATAATGCAATCTTTGCATTATGATTTTCCAGACCGGCCTTTTTAAGTGAAACATCTGCCTTTTTCGCCAGTGATAGAATTCCTGGAGCTTTTTGTTCCATTTTTTTCTCAAGTCTCATTTTTTTCGATGATAACTCCTGAACCTGAGAATCATCCGTCTCAATTTGCTGCTGGCTGGTTATCTCTTCTTCTTCTTCTTTTCCTCCGAATTGCTTAACCAGAGCACTTAATCCCCCTTCAAATCCCGTTCCTGTGATGTTCACTCTCCACAAGTCTTTGAAATATATTTCAGCTAGTATTATAGCTCTTTCATTATTAAAATCTGAACCGTCAAATTCATATCTTAACTGCTCACCATTCTTATCGCATATTGAAATAAATCCACCTGATATTTTTGACATGTCACCCTTACCATATATTGACGCTATAAAAACCAGATCTCTGACAGTATCAGGTATTTTGCTCAATTGAACTTTAAATCGTGCTGTTCCATTATTATTTTCACTCATTTGAACAGAATTCTCCGGAAAGCTTGTTTGATCATAGAAAATTAAATATCTGTCATCAAACAGCTGTTTTTTCTTATCAAGACCAAAACAAGTTATGTCTATTGTCATTGATGAATTTACACTGACTATAATCTCAATTTCCTGCTCCGAAATAAATTCTGATATTTTTAGTTTTTCACCTTTCAGTAACTTTTTCATTCTTCACTTCCCCTATCAATAATAACTTTTAGATTATATGTTTTTTTCCTGATTATGAGACCCCTGACGTAAACTCCTTCAGATATCCGGAATATAAATCATCATCTCTGACCTAAATGAATTCCTGTTCTACATTTATTATACACCTGTATTTTGGATTTATCTTCTTAACATCCTGGCAGATTTTTGTTTTTATAGTATTTATATTTTCTTTTTTATAGTACTTTTTCTCTGCTACAACATCAAAAATCAAGGTTTTCTCAGTACCGTCACCCACTACTCTGAAATCATGCAT
>JBEHWK010000196.1:0-5566 GCA_040217795.1 Clostridiaceae bacterium | reverse complement strand
GAAATCAAAAGGTTTAGCAGGCAAGGTTGCAGTGTCAGGACAAGATGCTGACCTGGATGCTGTCCGGAGAATAGTTGAAGGAACTCAATTAATGACCGTCTTTAAAGATTTCCGGGAGGAAGCCAGGACTGCTATAGATGTGGCAGTAAACCTGATTACGGGGAAGCCTGTTAACTTAACCGGCTATGTAAAAAACGATAGCGTTAATGTGCCTTCAATTCTTCTAGAGCCAATTGCTGTAGATAAGAATAATATCAAGCAGGTCCTTATAGACAGCGGATTTTATACGGAAAAAGAGGTTTACGGAAGGAAAATTTGAGACTGCCAGGTTGAAGCATATTTCCCTATATCATGCCCGGGAACAATAACTAAAGGTTCCCTATGAAGAACAAACCATGTATTATATGAATATTCTACCATTATATAGTTAATTAAGCAGGCGATAAATATGTACCCATTAATATCACAAATTTTTTTTATACCAATCTCCCCTATACCTGTTTATTTTATACCAGCTTATTTTATTGAAAAAGATATCTTTAACATAAAAAATGCACCAACATTACAGAAACGTAATTCTAACACTAAAGCTTTAACAATAGGAGTATCTTTTCCGGACCAAATTGTACCCAGGTGGAAAAGAGACAGAGATATTATGGAGGAATATGCTAAAACTCTTGGAGTTACATTAAAGATAGAAAATGCTAAGTCTGATGCAGCTAAGCAAGCTGCACAAATAGATACTCTGATATCACAGGGAATAAATGCATTAATATTATTACCTGTAGATTTATCAGCTGCGGCAGAACTTGTTCAAAAGGCTCATAAAGCAGGAATCAAGGTGGTAGATTATGACAGACTTATACAAAACAGTGATGTAGATATATATATTTCTTTTAATGGTTTAAAGGTTGGTGAACTTCAGGCACAATATCTTATTAAAGCAGTTCCAAGGGGAAATTATATCATCATGTCAGGAGATCCCCGAGATATGAATTCCAAGCTGTTTAAGGATGGTGCAATGGAATATATAATGCCATTAGCCTCTTCGGGAGATATTAAAATAGTTGCAGATAAGGAAGTGAATAACTGGGATCCGAAGATTGCTTACAAGATAGTGGAAGAGGCCTTGATTGCCAATAACAATAATATTGATGCTGTATTAGCTCCCAATGATGCTATAGCAGGTGCTTCAATTGAGGCCTTGAAAGCAAAAGGTTTAGCAGGCAAGGTCCCTGTAACAGGACAGGATGCTGATCTGGATGCTGTCCGCAGAATAATAGAAGGAACTCAATTAATGACAGTATTTAAGGATTACAGGGAGGAAGCGAAAATTTCTATAGATATTGCAATAAAATTAGCAAGGGGAGAACCTATATACGTGTATGATTATATAGCTAATGGCAAATTCAATGTGCCTTCAGTTCTTCTTTCACCCAAAGCCGTAGATAAGAATAATATCAGAGAGGTCCTTATAGACAGCGGATTTTATACAATAAGCGAAGTTTACAATATATTAAAGTAACTCCAGCAATATCAAATAACTATAGCGGGTCAATCCCCTCCTTATCCAAAACCGGACGGGCAAGGGATTGCCCCCCTGAAAGGCACCCCTAAGGGTTCCTTCAATTTTGATTCAATAAATTTAATTCCAATACTCCGCTCATGGCTATTCCATTTTTCTCCTTAATCTCTCCCTCATATAATTTCTTCATACCCTCAATATTATAAACATTAATCCAGCTATTACATACTCCTCTTTCACCTGCAATATACATTCTTTCTTTAGAAACTACTGCCTCCGAAATCTGAGCTCCATTTTCCAGTGCTATCGTTCCTTTTTCTTCTGTGGAATTCTTTTCAACATCTACCTTATAAACCTTCAAAATATCAGTATCTATCAGATACAGATCATCAAGGGTTCCCACTGCAGCTAACTTATAAGTATTTATATCCTTTAAGTCTATGATTTTATACTTATCTTGTTTAATATCATATAAGAACAATTCATTTGATTGATTCAAATTTTTCCCGTTACCATTATTTGCTTCTGACATTAAAATAATATAACCATCCTCTGTTTTGCTGCTGATATTATTTCCATGAAGGTTTTTGTCTACTGATAACTCATTTATCTTTTCTCCAGTTTCAAGATTAAAAGAATAAATCCTGGTACTAACCTTAAAATTTTTCTTGTCCTGAATGCTTACAGAAACAATTCCTTTTGAACCAAGTATTCCTACTGCCTGGGTAAATCCATAGTCATTATTTTCAATTGGCAGATTTATATTCTTTACCTCTTTACTCCCTTTATTCATTATTCTGATATCCAATGCAGTATTTTCACCTGGTTTATAATTAACTTCTCCGAAAAACAGATACTTATCATTTTGAGCCATTCGAGAACTCATAATATTTTTCCCCAGATAAAAGTCTTCATAAACAGAGTCTTCATAATCCATTCCTCGGCTTATATCAAAACTCCCCTCTTCCATTTTTACAAAATCCTTATCTATGATTCATTTCACATAGCTGTATGAAGATACAAAAACTTTTTTAGCAATAACCAAATCTCCTAAAGCCCTTCTGTCTCCGCTTATATCCTTAAGTTCATAGCCAGGTTTCCTGGAAATTACAGCTGCATATATAAAATATGCTCCCATAATAATTAAAATAGCGATTATTAATATATTGAAGTTCCTCTTTTTCATCATAGTAATCCACCCCCTATACCCTTACTTTGTTCTTTAATAAAAACCTGGAAAAAGTTCCTGAAATGCAAACTGCAATAACATTAAACAAGGTTATTGAAAGTAACTTTTCTTTTATAAGTATATTGGAACTGGTTAACAGCAGAAATAATATTCCCAGATAAGCTGCACCAAGGATAATTCCAAGTGCCGCTCCTTTGAGCTTATAGCTTATTTCCAGATGAACAAATAAAAATATTAATGCAACTACTATTAAAATCTCTGAAATATATATTGAAAACTCCAGGATATTTACCGGTATAAAACTTAAGGAATTATTGTAATATATAAAAGAAATAAAGCTTATATCCATTTTAATATATTGAGACAGCATATTGACCACAAGCATATAATTAATGAATTGTACTATCACAAAAGCGGTCAGCATGGAAAATATCAGCATCAGCATTGTTATAAACTTGCTGATATATATTTTAGTTCTGTCAACCGGCAGCATCATAAGGGTATAAACAACCTTATTATTTCCAAACCATTCCCTGTACCAGATTATGAGTCCATAGATCAGGATCAAGATACATACTGCTGCTCCCCCCATAAATGCGGCTCTGTTTTTCACAAAGCTTGACCAATAGTATGGGTTAACAAAAGAATATCCAATATATTGTTCCATGGTGAGCCCGCTTTCTTTTGAAGCCTCCAGCATTCTTGTCTTTTCATTATTAATTAAGACAATAGTATACATGGTTTGAATTACTGCATATAATCCCAGGATAGCTGTTAAAAACTTAAATATCCTGTTTACCTCAATATTAACCAGAGTCATTATCTTACGCATTTCTATACTCCTCCCTCATAATATCCACAATTGATTTGCCAAACTGTTCTCTCTGCTGTTCTGGTGAGAATTCCTTTATAACCTTTCCGTTATCTAAAAGTATTACATTATCTGCAATATGCTCTATTTCTCCAATTTCATGAGTGGTGAGTATAATGCTGCTTCCTTCTTCAAGAAACTCTCCGGTCATGGCTCCTATGAAGTCTTCTCTAGTAAAAAGGTCAATTCCTGAGAATGGCTCGTCCAAAAGCAGATATTTACTGTTTTGTGCAAAGCCTGTTATAATCTTTACTCTGGCTGCACCTCCCTTTGAGAGCTCACTGATTTTCTTTTCCTTTGATAGTCTGAAATATTCCAGCATCCTATAGGCTTTATCCATATCCCAGTTCTTGTAGAAAATATCCATAAAATTAAATATTTCTTCTATGGTCATATTCCTGTAATGTATATAAACATCCGGAACCATGGAAATTTTATTATAGACCTCAGGTCCTATCCTTTCCCCATCTATCAATATCTCTCCTGAATTTACAGGTATCAGTCCCATTATTGACTTTAACAAAGTGGACTTCCCTACTCCGTTTATTCCTAGAATACAGGTTATCTTTCCCTCTTCAATATTTATTGAAACATCATCCAGGGCTTTAATTTTCCTATACTTCTTTACTACATTCTTAACCTCTATCATATCCTGACCTCCACATATATTTATCTGACATACCCACTCAGTGTATCATCACACTAATACACCTAGGCTAAAAAAAAGCCATTATTCCTTCCACTTCCTGTCTAATACCCCTAAAATCTCATTCTTGCTTACGTTTATAGCTTTAACCGATGATATAAAGTAATTTACCGCATCATTTATAAGTTCTTCCTTCATATTCTTTATGATTTCTTCATTGGTGGTTACTGTACTTTGAAAATTCCTGAATGTCTCAATCATCCCCATATCCTCCATTTCTTTATAAGCTCTTTGAACGGTATTTGCATTTACCTTCAGAAGACCGGCAAGTTCTCTTCTTGATGGTATTTCATCCCCTGGTTTTAAGCTGCCGATAACCATTTGCTGTTTGAAGTATCTTATAATCTGAATGTAAATGGGTTCTCTGTCGTTAAAATTGATATTCATTAACTTCCCTCCCAATATTTTCTTTTTCCTACGAGTGTATCATAGCATTAATACACTTATACAGTCAAGGACTTTTTTCCTGATGATCCCTAGAAAAATTAAGAGGACTGAATCCAGTTCAATACAGGATTCAGTCCTCTTCAGTTTCTTAACAATATTTCTTATTCTAGTGAGTGACTGACTTATACATCTCCAGGACCAAGTATAACCAGAGTATCTCCTTTTTCAACAATACCCTTTTTTATTATTTCATTTGTATGCTCAAGCCTTAGGCTGTATTTTATTATGCCAAGCGGACCAACAACTATAATAGTAGCGGGTTTATCTGGAGTTGTAAGTTTCTAAAATCACAAATAACTTTCTTTACAGATGGCATGTCCTTGAAATACTCCGCTGGTGATGTGGAAGCAACTGCAATAATCTTACCTATACCAGCCCTTTCCGCTACTTCAATTCCGGACTTTGCATCTTCAAACACAATGCAATCCTGAGGTTTCATATTGATATTTTTTGCCGCATTTAAATTAATGGCTGGTTGCGGCTTTCCGGGAAGTGTTCCGTCATCATAAACAATTTTATCGAAGTGAAACCACTTCTCCAGTCCCAGGTGTGCAAATTAAATTCAGCATCATCAACATCTCTTCCAATGAGATTTTTATTAATGTTATTTTCTACATCCTAACACTATATAGGATTCCATGCAATGTACGGTTTGTAAACTTTATCCATAAAACAAGAAGCATTAAAATATAAAACAAAGTGTAGATAGATGTCATTGACCTGAATATATTAATTACTATATGAATAATTAGTAGGTGGTAAATATGTATTTACCAATGGAAGATGTTTTTTGGGTACCAGTTTATTATGCTGAAGAAGATATCTTAA
>JBEHWK010000195.1:0-5583 GCA_040217795.1 Clostridiaceae bacterium | reverse complement strand
AGTATCAGCTCCGGGAATACTGAAACCTGAAATGGTGAAATTAATGAATAAGGATTCCATAATTTTTGCAATGGCAAATCCAACACCGGAAATTATGCCTGATGAGGCAAAGGCTGCTGGAGCCAGAGTAATTGGAACAGGCCGTTCTGATTTCCCTAACCAGGTAAATAACGTACTTGTATTCCCTGGACTATTCAGAGGAGCGCTTGATGTTAGAGCAAAAGAGATAAACTTAGAAATGAAGCTTGCTGCTGCATATGCAATAGCAGATTATATTGATGAAAAAGATCTTAATGAAGAGAATGTTATACCTAGTGCATTGGATAAAGGTGTGGCTGCAGTTGTAGCTGAAGCTATCAGAATAGCTGCAAAAAAAACAGGTGCAGCAAGAGTATAAAAACTGCTTTAAGATAAGGGATACCTGTTCAAAAATATCAAAAAGAAAAAATAAACGGAGGGATATAAATGCAAATTCCAATTAAGAAAACAATTGAAAAAGTTCCAGGCGGTATGATGGTTGTTCCACTGTTTTTAGGGGTAATAACAAATACATTTTTCCCACAATTCCTGAATGTTGGTGGATTTACAACGGCATTATTCGGACCAAAAGCATCAACAACAATTTTAGCTTGTTTTATGTTTTTAATCGGTTCACAAATTAACTTCAAGCTGGCACCAAAAGCACTTAAAAAAGGTGCACTGCTAATAACCGGAAAGTTTATAATAGGTGCAGGTATTGGTATAATTGTAGGAAAAGTTTTTGGACCTGCGGGTGTATTAGGTTTATCACCATTGGCCATTCTTGCGGCATTAACAAACTGTAATGGTGGGTTATATGCATCTCTTGCTTCACAGTATGGTGATGAAACTGATGTAGGTGCATATGCTATATTGTCTTTAAAAGATGGTCCATTTTTTACACTGGTTGCATTAGGCGCATCAGGACTTGCTCAGGTTCCTTTCATGGCACTTGTAGCAGTAATGATTCCAATAGTAATAGGTATGATTTTAGGGAATATTGATTCTGATATGAGAGCTTTTCTTGGAAGCAGTAAGTTATTATTGATCCCATTCTTCTCATTCCCATTAGGTGCAGGAATGAATCTTGAGACTATTGTAAAAGCTGGAGGCCCTGGTATATTGTTGGGGGTAATAGCAGCGTTTACCGGAATAGGAGCGTTTATACTTCTGAAGTTATTTAAAGAAGAGCCTATAATCGGGCTGGCAACAGGGTCAACTGCAGGAAATGCTGTAGCTACCCCAGCTGCTGTTGCAGCGGCAGACCCATCAATAGCTGCTATAGCAGCACTAGCTACTGCACAAGTTGCAGCAGCATGTGTAGTATCTGCTATTGTTTGCCCAATCATTGTTACTTATACGTATAAAGTGCTTAAACATAATAAATTGAAAAAGTTAAATAAAGCACATATTGGATTAGCTAATGATTAATTAAAGTTGAATACAATACGAATAACTATGAGCTACAGAATTTGAAAATTAAAATGAAATTCTGTAGCTCATTTTTGTGTACCCGCAATAGGAAAAGTTCTGGTCTGGGGTATACAAACTATATTATAAAGCTTAATAAGGATACGAATTTCCATAATAAAAATAAATGTTGACATTAGTAACATAAATTCATATAATAAAATAAATTAAACATAGTAATCATACATGAATGGTAGGCATTGTTTTTTTGACAGAAACATATAATTAAATAACAAAGTATGTAAGTGAATATTACTGGGTAAAAAAATTAATAAACATAGTATTCAATAAAATAAATTTATGGAGGTTGTTAATATGTCAAAGATAGCAAAGAGTTTAGTTGAATTAATAGGAAATACCCCGCTGCTGGAACTGTCAAATTATAATGCTGAATCAGGAGCAGATGCTACGATAGTTGCAAAATTGGAATACTTTAATCCAGGAGGCAGTGTAAAAGACAGAATCGGATATGCCATGATAAAAGATGCTGAAGAAAAAGGTATTATCAACCAGGATACGGTTATAATTGAGCCAACCAGCGGTAATACAGGTATAGCTTTAGCTTATGTAGCTGCTGCAAAAAAATACAGACTTATACTTACAATGCCTGAAACAATGAGTATTGAAAGGAGAAATCTGTTAAAAGCTTTGGGGGCTGAATTAGTTCTTACACCAGGTGCTGAAGGAATGAAAGGTGCAATAAACAAAGCAGCAGAACTTAAAGAGCAGATACCAAATTCAATAATACTGCAGCAGTTCAATAATCCTTCAAACCCTGAAATTCACAGAAAAACTACAGCAGAAGAAATCTGGAGAGACACTGATGGAAAAGTTGATATATTCATAGGCGGAGTTGGTACCGGCGGAACTATTACAGGAGTTGGTGAAGCTCTTAAACAAAAAAATCCTGATATAAAAGTTGTAGCAGTTGAACCTGCAGATTCTCCGGTAATATCAGGGGGGAAACCTGGTCCTCATAAAATTCAGGGAATAGGTGCAGGATTCATACCTGAAAACCTGAATACTTCAATAGTAGATCAAGTATATCCCGTTAAGAATGAAGAAGCTTTCCTGGCTTCAAGAAAACTTGCGGCTGCAGAAGGCTTACTGGTTGGGATATCTTCAGGAGCGGCAGTTCATGCAGCAACTGAACTATCAAAAAGACCAGAAAATAAAGGTAAGACAATTGTTGTTCTGCTTCCTGACACAGGGGAAAGATACTTGTCAACAGTACTTTACCAGGAGAAATAATACTATATTTAAAATATCAGATAAGATATTCGGCATTTCTTAAATTTAAGAAGTGCCGAATTTTTTTGTTTTTTAGAGTTCAATATAAACTAAAGATACCTGAAGAAATTTCTTTGAAATTGGGATATAATTGAATTAGTAATACTCAAGGAGTGAAGAATATGAAAACATATGAACTTTTACGGGAATTCTGCCGGTATCTTTTAGTTGGTGGTACTGCATTCCTGGTGGACTTAGCCTTATTATATTTATTTAAAAACTATGTATTATTTAATTGGGCTGAAACAGGTGTCTATATTTCAACTGCTATTGGATTTATTGGAGGTTTAATTTATAACTATATTTTATCTTTGTTTTTTGTTTTTGAAAGTGCAAAGGAGAAAAATAGAGGGAAAAGCATTGAAGCCTTTATTATTTTTTCAGCTGTTGGTGTAATTGGATTATTTTTAACTGAGATTGGGATGTATGTGGGAATAGAGTTACTTGAAATAAATTATTTGATTGTTAAGTTTTTGGTAGCAGGGATTGTTTTGCTTTGGAATTACTGCGGCAGAAAAGTTCTAATATTTAAATAGAAGATAGGAGAGTTGTATGAAGGTATTGGATTCTGGTGAAAGTATTGAAAATTTCATTAAAAATAATAAAATTGCCATGCTTTACTTTTCTTCGGAAGGGTGTAGTGTATGCGGAGTGCTTTTGCCTAAGATAGAAGAGCTGTTGAAAAAATATCCTAAGATAGAAATTGTTAAAATAGAAGTTGATGAATTACAGTCAGCCGTGGGAAAATATTCAGTATTTACTCTGCCTTGTATTCTTCTTTTAATAGAAGGAAAAGAGCTAATAAGGGAAGCAAGATTTATAAGTGTTGTTGATTTAGAAGAAAAGATAAAAAGGTTTTATGATTTAATTTAATGATAAGTAGAAAAGATGGTGCCTGGAAGAAAGTTTCAGGCACCTTTTTTACCTGGGAAAACTGGCAAAGGCACCAGCGTATTACTCTAGTAATTCATAGCTGCTGGAAAGTACAGGCAGCTTAAGGGTGTCCAGAACCTTTTCGATGAGGACTCCTTCCCTTTGAGGATAAGTAAATCCATAGCTTGCACGTATAGCTGATGTAATAAAGTTTACGCTTCTGTCCAATGCTATTGGAAGACTGTCACCTTGAAGGAGACTTCCGATCAATACGCTGGTAAAGGCATCCCCGGTTCCTGGGAAAAATGCAGGTATGTACTTGCAGCTGACCTTCCAGTACTTGTTGTTGCTTTTATCAAAAGCTATTACATTTGTATTGTCTGGCTGGGATTCATCAATAACGCTGGTGATAATTACAATATCAGGACCCATATCAGCAAGTTCAGCCAACCATTCTTTTATTTCAGATTCTTTTATGAATCTACTAAAGGGTTTATCTAATAAAAGGGCTGCTTCAGTAAAATTAGGAGTTATGATATCTGCATTTTTAATCAAGTCCTTCATTTTCATTACCATTTCATGATCCATTGTCTGATAAAGGGATCCGTTATCTCCCATTACCGGGTCAATTACCACTAGATTATCAACCCTTTTAAAGTCTGAAATGAATTCTGATATTATATCAATTTGCTTTGGAGACCCTAGAAACCCGCTATAAATACAATCAAATTCTATTTGTTCCTTTTTCCAGTGGTTAAAATAAGCTTCCATTGTATCAGTCAGGTCGATAAAGGTGAATTCTTCAAATCCCCCAGTATGGGTGGATAAAATAGCTGTAGGGAATGGACAAACCTGAATGCCCATTGAGGATAATATTGGAATAATTGCTGTGAGGGATGCCCTTCCGAAGCCGGATAAATCATGTATGGCAGCAACTCGTTTAACCGGATTTTTTATCATAGTATCTGCTCCTTGTTTTATATATTTTAATTTTTAAATGATGCTCTTATTTCAGCCTGTAACTTATATAATTTTTATAGCTTACAACATCTATAGATGCATCATTGTCAAGCCTCTCTAAAATGTCTTTATAATTTTCTTTGCCTCTTGATTGCATAAAGGATTTAACTTCAAACTGATTCATAGGATGCCTTGCAATGATACTTAATATTGCTTCATAATCATCTTTAGCTTCGCTGTGGAAGCTTTGAGAAGAAAACTCCTCAATGGAACTTCCCCCTAATATCTTTTCTGCATCCATAAGAGCTTCTTTTGAAGGCTCTGTTACATAATCTTCAGCAGGCGGCCTTACTGGAGAATTGATGTATACTCTGTCATAAGTTAGGGTATCAAGTATTTTTTTATATTCCTTAAAATCCAGGGCAGTATCATTGATGCCCTTCATTATCATTATTTCCAGCCAAAGCTGGCCTGTATACTCCATGGAGAATATTCTCAAGCCATCTATAATGGCCGCTAATTTTATGGATCTAGGAGCTCTGTTGATTTTTCTGAATAAATCTTCATTGTGCGCATCTAAAGAGGGAAGCACAATATCTGCTTTTTTCAAGTCCTCCCTTACATCTGGATCAGACATTAAGGCACTGTTTGTTATAACTGCAACAGGTTTATCTGTTAGCTTTTTTAATTCAGTGATAAGCTCTCCAAGTTTTGAATATAGTGTAGGTTCTCCTTCCCCCACCACCGTAACTACATCAAAGTTATTGAATTCATTAAGATATTGCTTGAACTCCTCTATAATATCTTCAAGTTTAAAATATTCGTCTCTTTTATTGATAAGATGATCAGTTCTTCCTAACTGGCAGTATGTACAGGAATAATTGCAGTATTTTTTAGGTATTGGGCTTATTCCCAAAGAAAGGCCCATTCTTCGAGATGGTATAGGCCCGAATATATATTTATATTTTTCCA